>NZ_JBFAPO010000003.1:338810-473385 GCF_040676755.1 Dactylosporangium sp. NPDC049525
GTGGCCGCAACAGCGGCGGTGGCCGCAACAGCGGCGGTGGCCGCAACAGCGGCGGTGGCCGCAACAGCGGCGGTGGCCGCAACAGCGGCGGTGGCCGCAACAGCGGCGGTGGCGGTGGCAGCACTGACGGTGGCGGTGGCGGTAGCGGCACGGGCGCGGTTCATCGGTGCTCCAGGTGCTCCGCGAGCCGGTCGAAGCACTGGCGCCAGCCGGCGACGGCGCCCTCGGCATGGGCGGCGTCGGTGGGGACGCCCTGCTGCCGCACAGTCATCTCGGTGCCGCCGTCACCGGTCGGCCTCAACATCACGCTGACCGTCGAGGCGGCGCCGCCGGTCATGTCGTCGGCGTCGCCGGTCGTCATGACGAGCCGGGCCGGGGCGTCGAGCTCGCGGTAGAAACCACCGAGTGGGTGCTCATTGCCGGCGTCGTCGAGCATGACGACCCGCCAGGCGCCGCCCGGCCGGGTCTGCATGACGATGCGGTCCTCCGGCGTGGTGAACTCGCGGGGGCCGAACCACCGGCTGAAGCCGGCGGGCGTCGTCCACGCCCGGTAGACCCGCTTCGGGTCCGCGGCGAGCTTACGGGTGATCGAATACTCGGCGGCGGTCTGCACGGGGCGCTCCTTGCCAGAACGCGGGAGCCGGCGGGGTCGCCGGCTCCCGCGGCGCGGTCAGGCGTAAACGGCGGCGAGCCACTCGGACCAGGTCCGCTGGGCGGCCTCCTGGTCGATGTCGGCGAACACGTGGTGACCGGTGAAGATCATGCCGGCGCCCACGAACCGCAGCAGCGCGTCGTCGGTGCGCACCCCCAGGAAGCCGGGCTCCAGGACCACGTCGACCACGCCGGACACGTCCTGCCCGTCGATGGTGAACTGCACCTTGTCGCCCTCGCTGACGGGACCGGTCAGACCGACGGCGGCGACGAGCCCGGCCCACGTCTGCTCCTGGTCGGACTGCTGCGGGCCGAACGCGGTGACCGGCACCGCGGTGCGGCCCGGGAAGTGCAGCAGATACTGCTCGAGGGTGCGCAGGTAGAGCGGGTTGCCCTGGCGCAGCGCGTCATACTGCTCCTCCCAGTCGCCCGTCATGATGCCGCTGTGCACCAGCCGCAGCGCGGTGCTCCCGCCGTCGCGGCCTTCGACGAGATACTCGAACGCCATGAACGCGCCGCTCTCGTCAGGCGTGCCCCGGTAGGCGAAGCGGTGCGGCGGCTCCCACGCGGTGACCGTCGACTCGGCGGTGAAACCGGGCATCGTGAGTGACCCGCGCCCGCCGACCCGGGGCTCGACCTCGTTCCTGCCCATGAACCACGAGTCGATGCCGGGTCCGGTGGCGATCGCGTCCCAGACCTGCTCGGGCGTGGCCGCGATGTCGATGTCGTGGGTGAGCTCGAATTCGTGCGACATGTCAGGACTCCTTGGTCTCGGGACGATGCTGGCTTTCGATCTGAACGTCGATGTCGGCGTCGACGGCCGCGGCGTCCATCGGACGCGTGGCCTCCGGGCGCAGGCTGGGATGGATCGCGACGATGACGCGGTGGTCCCGGCCGCCCTCGGCGCGCTCGTCGTGGTAGCGGCTGACCAGTCCGGCGATCGCCGCGGTCAGCTCCTGGGCGAACGCGGCCCGGTCGGCCGCCGAGGCGAACCGCACGGTGCCGTCGAGCGCGAACGTGGCGACGGGCTTGCCCGCCCGGGCGGCCCCGGTGATGAGCGTGCCGACCTCTTTGACGAGACGGGCCGCGACCGCGAGCAGCCATCGCGCCGACAGCTTGTCGGGCGATCTCTCCGGGTCAGGTGCCACGGCGGCGAGCGCGGTCGGCGAGATCACGAACGACGCGGCGGCGGCTCGCAGCAACCGCTCCGTGACGTTGCCCTTGCGCCGCTCCTCGACCAGCTCGACGAGGCCGTGCGCTTCAAGCGTCTTGAGGTGGTAATTCACCTTCTGCCGGGGCAGGCCGACGATCGCTGCGAGGCTGGTCGCCGAGTGCGGCTCCACCAGCAGCGCCAGCAGCCGCGCCCGGATCGGGTCCAGCGCCACCTCCGCGGCGCCCGGCTCCTCGATGACTCCCACTTCGAACATGCGAGAACCGTAACCGCCGACAACTTCTTCTGTCAAGACAAGAAAAATTGTCGGTGCCCATCGCTACAGTGACCGCTGTGACATCCCAGGTGCGGGGACCACGGGTCTCCACCATCGAGTTGTTCTTCGACCTCGTGTTCGTCTTCACCGTGACCCAGCTCGCCACTGTGCTGGTCAAGCACGTCGACGTGGTCCACGTCCTCCGGGTGCTGCTGATGCTGGGCATCATCTGGTGGATGTATGCGGGCTATGCCTGGCTCACCAACGCGGTGGCCCCGAGCAGCACCCTGCGCCGCACGCTGCTGCTCACCGGCATGGCCGGCTTCATGGTCATCGCCCTGTCGATCCCGTTCGCGTTCGACGGCGACGGCTGGGCGTTCGGCGTGGGCTATGTCATCGTCACCGTCGTCCACTCCGCCCTGTTCCTGCAGGCCGACGACAACGCCTCGATCGGCGCCGCGATCGCCGGGCTGGCCCCGATCAACGGCACCGCCGCGCTCCTGGTGCTGGTCGGCGGATTCCTCGACGGCCCGTGGCGCTACGGCCTGTGGACCGCGGCACTCGTGCTGGTCATCGCAGCGCCATACCTGCAACGCAGCATGGGCACCTGGACGATCGAGGCGGGCCACTTCGCGGAACGGCACGGCCTGGTCGTCATCGTCGCGATCGGCGAGTCGGTCGTCGCGATCGGCCTCGCCTTCGCCGGCCTGCGCCTCAGCCCGTCCACGCTCATCGTGGCGATGCTCGGCCTGTGCATCGCGTATTACCTGTACTGGAACTATTTCTCCGGTGACGAGACCCGCGCCGAGCACGCGCTGCACGCCATCACCGACCCGGCCCGCAAGGCCCGCGTCGCGGTCCAGGCCTGGGGTTACGCGCACTACTTCCTGATCGCCGGCATCGTGTTCACCGCTGTCGGGGTGAAGCTGTCGGTCGGGCACGCCCTCGAGCCGCTGCACTGGCCGAGCGCCATCGTCCTGAGCGCCGGCGCCGCCACGTTCCTGCTCGGCCACGCCCTGTTCCTGTCGGTCCTGAAGCTGCCCGGCGCCTGGTATCGCGTCGTGGCGGCGGCCGGTGTCCTGGCAGCGATCCCGCTAGGTCATTGGCGGGCCGTCGCCCAGCTCGCCGCGGTCCTGGTCGTGATGGCGGCCGCCGTCATCGCCAGGGATCTGAGGATCGTCCGGGCCGAGCACACCACCGCCATCCACGACTTCGGCCGCTGACATCGCGTCGTCCGACCTCCGGCGGTCAGAAACAAGGGGGCGCTGGGGTAGCCGGGAACCTGCGGCCGCTACGTGGTCCGAGTCGACGGTAGGAGACCCAGGGCCATCGCGGTGGTCACGGCGGCGGTGCGGTCGCTGACGTCGAGCTTGTTGAAGGCGCGCAGCAGGTGGGTCTTCACCGTGGCCTCGGTGATGTGCAGGGTGCGGCCGATGTCGGCGTTGGTGTGGCCGGTGGCGACGAGGGACAGGACCTGCAGCTCGCGGGCCGAGAGGATCGGGGTGGTGGCCGGGCGGGGCGGGTTGCGGACCTGTTGCACGAGGCGGCCGGCGACGGACGGGGCGAGGACGGTCTCGCCGCGGGCGGCGGCGCGGACGGCGGCGGTGAGGTCGGTTCGGGTGGCGTCCTTGAGCAGGTAGCCGCTGGCGCCCGCTTCGACGGCGCGCAGGATGTCGGCGTCGGTGTCGTAGGTGGTGAGGACGACGACGCGGGTCTGCGGGAGCGCGGCAAGGATGCGGTCGGTGGCGCCGGCACCGTCGAGGCCGGGCATCCGCAGATCCATGAGGATGACGTCGGGGCGGTGGGTGTGCGCGGCGGTGACGGCCTCGTCGCCGGAGCCGGCCTCGCCGACGACGGTCAGGTCGGGTTCGGACTCGAGCATGCCGCGCAGGCCGTCGCGGACGACGGGGTGGTCGTCGACCAGCAGGATGCGGATCATGGCAGCTCCGTGGGGCGGCAGGCCGGCGCGGGTCATGACAGTTCGACCTTGACGGTGGTGCCGGTGCCGGGGTGGCTGTCGACGGTGCAGACGCCGCCGGCCTGTTCGACGCGGGAGCGCATGCCGGCGAGGCCGAAACCGGAGCCGGGGGCGGTGGTGGTGAAGCCGACGCCGTCGTCGGTGACCGTCAGGACGACGGTGGTGCCGGTCAGGGCGAGCCGGACCTCGACGGATGTGGCGCGGGCGTGCCGGCGGACGTTGGTGAGGGCCTCCTGCAGCGAGCGCAGCAGCACCACCTGCAGCGCGGTCGGCAGGTCGGCCGGGCCGGGGTCGAAGTGCCGGTCGAGGTGGCAGGCGGTGCGGATGCCGGTCTGCGAGGCGAGCCGGGACAGCTGCCGGCGCACGGCGTCGCCGAGGCCGGAGGTGTGCAGGTCGGCGGGGCTGAGCGCGGCGACGAGGGCGCGGGCCTCGGCGAGGTTCTCGCGGGCGGTGCCGGCGACCTGGGTGAGGCGGCGGCGCACGGTGTCGGGGTCGGTGGCCGACTCGGCCGCCTGGGCGAGCGTGATGATGCTGGTGAAGCCCTGCGCGAGGGTGTCGTGGATCTCGGCGGCGAGGCGGGCGCGTTCGGTGGCGACGCCGGCCTCGTGGGAGAGGCGGGCGACCTCGGCGCGGCTGGCGGACAGCTCGGCGATCATCGCGGCGCGTTCCTCGTTCTGCTCGACGAGGTGGGAGACGAAGGTGCCGAGGAGGAGCGCGAACGCCAGGCCGAGCGCGGTGAGCGGGAGCAGGCCGTGCACGAGGGACAGGGTGCCGTCGCGCAGGTAGGTCATGGGGACGGGCAGCAGGGTGAGGGCGGCGACGATCGCGACGGAGGGGCGGCGGGGCACCGAGGCGAAGATCATGGTGCCCCAGGCGAAGAGGGCGAATGAAGCGGTGTGGTCGATCCAGACGGCGGCGAGGTGCAGCACCGCGAGGACGGACACGAAGATCCAGGCGCCGCGCGGGGTGACGGTGCGGAAGATGTGGCGGCGGCCGTAGAGGAAGTACCAGGCAAGGGCGGCGGCGACGAGGAGCGAGGAGACGAACGCGGCGCGGGGACCCGGGCCGTCGTCGAAGGCCATGAACGCGATGACCGCGCCGGCCACGACGGTGAACCCCAGGTCCCACTGCCAGCGTTTCACGAACGCGACCACCGGAACGTCAGCAGGCTCAGGACCAGGCCGATCACGCACCACGCCCCCAGCACCAGGGCCGTCCTGCCGGGCTCCCATGAGCCTGCCACCTCCTGCGCGGCGAGGGCGTCGGGCAGGAACACCGAGCGGAATCCCTGGCCCATCCATTTGACGGGGAACAGCGCCGAGACGTTGACCATCGCCGGCGGGAGCGTGGCGATGTGGACGAAGATGCCGGACGTGAACTGCAGGACGAGGACGGGCAGGTTGAGCACCGCCGGGGCGCTGCGGGCCGAGCGGGCCAGGGACGACGCGGCGATGCCCAGCAGGGTACAGGCGACCACCGACAACACGAGCAGCCAGGCGAACGTGAGCCAGCGGGAACCGGACGGCAGCGGCAGGTCGAACATGAGCACCCCGACCAGCAGCAACAGCAGCACTTCGAAGAGCGCGGCGAAGAACACCAGGACGACCTTGCCGAGGAAGTAGGCGCCGGCGGTGATGGGCGTGCCGCGCAGGCGTTTCAGTGTGCCGTCCTCGCGGTCGACGGCGATGCCGACGCCCATGCTGATGAACGCGGTCGACAGGATCCCGTACGCGATCATGCCGGCGGCGAACACCTGGCTGTGCGTGGTCGGCGACCCGGGCATGACCGGGGTGTCGAAGATGAGCCCGAGCAGCACGGTGAGCAGCGCCGGGAACGCGAACGTGAAGATGACCGCGTCCTTCTGCCGCACCAGTTGCAGGATCTCGACGTAGCCGCGGGAGCGGCCGTTGGCAAGCACAGAGGTCATGACCGGGCTCCGATCAGGTCGAGGTAGACGTCTTCCAGGCTGGGGCGGCGCACCTGCAGGTCGAGCGCGTCGGGCGGCAGGGCGGCGACGACGGTGTTGGGCGTGTCGGTGCGGACCTCGTGCAGGCCGGTGCCGTCGCGCCAGGTGACCGTCGCCTGCGCCTGGGCGAGTCCACCGACATCGGATGGTGTACCGGCGGCGACGATCCGGCCGGCGGCGATGATCGCGAGCCGGCCGGCGAGGGCCGCGGCCTCGTCGAGGTAGTGGGTGGTGAGCAGGATCGTGGTCCCGTCGGCGGCGAGGGAGCGGATCAGCCCCCAGAACTGCCGCCGCGCCTCCGGGTCGAACCCCGTGGTCGGCTCGTCGAGGAAGAGCAGCGACGGGCGGCCGATGATGCCCAGCGCGACATCGACGCGGCGCCGCTGCCCGCCGGACAGGGTCCGGATCCGGGCGCCGGCCTTCGAGGACAGCCCGACGAGGTCGATCACCTCGGACGGGTCACGGGGCGAGGGGTAGAACCCGGCGAAGTGCCGGACGGTCTCGCGGACGGTGAGGTCGGCGGCGTCGGTGGCGGTCTGCAGCACGATCCCGATCCGGGACCGCCACCGTGGCCCGGCGACGTGCGGGTCCTCCCCCAGCACCCGCACGTCGCCGGAGTCCCGGCGCCGGTGCCCCTCCAGGATCTCGATGGTGGTGCTCTTGCCGGCGCCGTTGGGCCCGAGGAGCGCGAAGATCTCACCGTCGCCGACGGACAGGTCGATCCCGTCGACGGCGGTGGCACCCCCGTACGTCTTGCGCAGCCCGTGCACTTCGATCGGTGTCATGGACCCATCGAACTGCTTGCCGCCCCCGCAAAAGGACGACCGGACGACTGAACCCGGCTGTCAACCGACCGGTGGACAGACAGCGTCGAGCCGGAAGACCTGGGCGGGTAGGTCTTCCGGCTCGACTGTTTTTCCGGAAAAGTGTTACGGCCCGCTGGTCACATAGATGATCTGGTTGGCCGTGTTCGCGGGTCCTGCCGTGTTGTTGATGACGTGGTTGATCGTGCCGACGCCGCCGAGGGAGACGCTGACCATGTTGTGGAAGGCGATGCCGGACTTGACCGGCGTCTCGAAGGAACGTTCGCCGACGACGGCGGGGTTGACGTTGAAGTAGCAGTAGCTGCCGAGCCCCCACGCCTCATGGGTGTTGACGGCGTCAGCGATCTTGTAGGCGGCCCAGCCCCGGGTGGAGCCGTTCATCCAGGCGGCCTGGTTCGGCGGGTCGTAGGGCATCTCGTTCTGGAAGAAGTACGTGCGGCCGCCGTTGCCGTTCCAGATGACCTGGTACTGCTGGTAGTGCTCGACGAACAGCCCGTACATGGTGACGTTGTTGCCGTTGACGACCATGCCGTTCTGGCCCGTGTTGACGGTCCAGCCGAAGGTGCCGGCGTTGCCGTGGTCGGCGCGCCAGATCCACATGTGGTCGCCGATCACGTTGTTGCTGTTGACCTGCAGGCTGACGGTGGCCTTGCCGACGTGGGCGCCACCAACGCGGAAGTACACGTCGTGCAGTGACGTCGGGTTCGCGGCGTGCGAGGCCGACGAGCCGGCCGGGCCGAGCTCGACCAGGGTGGGCGAGTTGACCGTGCCGGCGTCGATGAGGATGCCGGCGAGCTTCACGCCGTCGACGTCGGCGACCTTGATCGCGGTGACGCCGTTGTCCGGGACGAACGTGGCGAGGCCGAGCCCGAGGATGACCGTGTTCGGGTTGTTGACCTGCAGCGCCTGGTTGAGGTGGTAGACGCCGGGGGTCACCAGGAGGTGCCGGCCGGCGGCGAGGGCGGCGTTGATCTGCGCGGCGGTGTGCCCGGGGCGCACCACGAAGAACTGGTCGAGGGAGATCGACGAGCCGGCCGGGGTCTTGCCGAACCAGCTGGTGCCGGTCGTGTTGGCCTGCAGCGCCGGGACGAACACCCGGTAGGTGCCGGTGCCGTCGATGTACAGGAACGGCTTCTCCCGCTCCAGCGGCGTCTGGTTGATGACGGTGTGCGACGGGTTCGGGAAGTTCGGCGCCGGGGCGCCCTGCACACCCTGGAAGACCATGTTCCACACCGAGCCGGCCCAGCTGCCGAGCTGGCTGTTACGGGTGTACCACTGCTGCTGCGAACCGGACACGACCCGGCCGTCGATCTTCGTGTCGGCCATGAGGCCGCCGGAGGACCAGCCGTCGCCGCCGTTCCAGAGCTGGATCTCGTTGTTGGCGCCGCGCAGGTGCATGCGGCGGTACTGCACGGCCTGCGAGACCGCCCACCGCTCGACCTGCACGCCGTTGCCGGTGCCGGGCAGCGTCACGGACAGGTTCTCCGCGCCGCGCCAGAAGTTCTGGGTGGCGTTGCCGCCGAACCAGGTGGCCTCGGCCCGGACGTGGCCGTTGATGTTGACGTCGTCGGGCGAGAACCCGAGGCCGGCGACCTGCGTGTAGAAGCCGATGTTGGCGTCGATCGTGTGGTTGCCGGGCTTGAACAGCACCGCGTAGCGCTCGGTGCCGAACTGGTTGGTCTCCTGGCCGGCGAAGATCTGGTTCAGCCGGGCCTGCGCGGCCGCCTGCTGCGACGGGTCGAAGACGGAGACGTTCGGGCCGAAGTTCGGGTTCTTCGGGTCGGTCGGCTCGATCGGCCCGGTGCTGGTCGACGGGCTGCTGGACGGGCTGCTGGACGGCGAGGTCGAGCCGCCGCCGAGGACGTACACCTCGAACTCCCACAGCGAGACGCCCCATTGGGTGGCCTTGGCGGTGGCGTTGACCCGCACGTAGCGGCCGGTGCCGGTCACGTCGACCGTCTGGACCCCGCCGGTGCTGCTGGTGGTCGAGTAGATCGAGGTCCAGGCGTTGCCGTCACTGGAGACCTGGATCTGGTAGGCGCTGGCGTAGGCGGCCTCCCAGCGCAGGATCACCCGGCAGACCTGGTACGTCGCACCGAGGTCGACGGTGAGCCACTGCGGCACGGAGGCGGCGCTGGCCCAGCGGGTGCCGGTGTTGCCGTCGACCGCGGCACTCGCGGGCGTGCCGGCGTTCTCGGTCGAGGAGGCGGTGACCGGGCGGGTGATCGCGCGGTTGACGGGGCCGCAGGTCTGGCCGGTCGGGGAGATCTCGCCGAAGACCTGGAACTCCCACAGCGAGTAGCCGTAGGCGGTGTTGCGCACGGTGCCGTACATCCGCACGTACCGGCCGGTGCCGGTCACGTTGAGCGTCTGCACGCCGCCGGCGCCGGTCGTGGTGGTGTAGACCGACGTCCAGGTGGCCGCGTCGGAGGAGACCTGGATCTGGAAGGACTTGCCGGACGCGGCCTCCCAGTTGAGCACGACCTGGGACAGCGTGGCGGGTGCGCCGAGGTCGACCTGGATCCACTGCGGGTCGCTGAACGCGCTGGCCCAGCGGGTGCCGGTGTTGCCGTCGGTGGCGGCGGTGGCGGGGGTACCGGCGTTCTCACTGGACGAGGCGGTGGTGGGCTTGCCCTGCGACAGCAGGGTGGGTGCGGCGCTCGCGTTGGGCAGCGCGATCGCGGCGATGGCGGTGGACAGCATCAGCGTCGCGGCCCCGCCGAGGAGCCAGCGCCGCAGGGCAGAGGAGCGGCGCCTCCCTTCGGGTGCGGGCCCGGCATGCGCCGAGGCATAACGCGATATACGCGGAAATTTCATGATCCTGCCTGTCAGTCGGGGGACGTGGCTGGGATCCAGACCGGGCGGGTTGGCGGTTCCCGGTCGTGATCTGGGCTGGAACGGGACAGTGGTGCGGTGATGCGGCGACGCAAGGCGGTGCATCGACGATCGTCGACATCATGATGCCGACCAGGGCACGGATGAGAGAGCGCTCTCTCAGAACCACGAGTGTTACGCCGGGGTTGCGTCGCCGTCAAGACAAACTTCTATCGCGACGTGAACAATCCTGTTATGCGGCATTTGCGAAGCGGCGGCGCGACGGCACCGACCTTGACGTGGTGAAAGCGTCCCACTTTAATGACGACATTATTTAAGTCTCGATAGAAACTGGTCGCGGCAATACACCCCCCGTTCGGCTGGGACCAGCACCACCCCACCCCTGTCGAGCGCGCGACCGTCACACCGCAGTCCCAACCCCTGCGGTCGCTTCGGCACGCCGGTCGGCACCCCATCGAAAGGGCAGACACCGTGTCGAGACGACACAGGCTCGCATTACTGATGGCGGCCGCCCTGCTGACCGGTTCCCTGGCCGCGTGCGGGGAACCCGTGGCGGACGCCAAGACCCTGACGTACTGGGCGAGCAACCAGGGCAGCAGTCTCGAGTTCGACAAGCAGACCCTCGCGCCGGTCCTCGAACGGTTCGAGCAGAAGACCGGCATCCACGTCAAGGTCGAGGTCGTGCCGTGGTCGGACCTGCTCAACCGGCTCCTCGCCGCGGCCACCTCCGGGCGCGGCCCCGACGTGGTCAACATCGGCAACACGTGGTCGGCGTCGCTGCAGGCGACGAACGCGCTCATCGCGTTCGACCCGCAGGCGTTCGACCGCATCGGCGGCCGGGACCGGTTCGTGCCGGCGGCCCTCGCCGCGGCGGGCGCCCCGGGCAAGGCGCCGGCGGCGGTGCCGCTGTACTCGCTGTCCTACGCGCTCTACTACAACAAGCAGATGTTCGCCGACGCCGGCATCAGCAAGCCCCCGGCGACGTGGGAGGAGCTCGTCGACGTCGGCAAGCGCCTCACGAACGGCAAGCAGTGGGGCCTCGCGATCGAGGGGGCCAACCCGTCGGAGAACGCGCACCACGCGTTCACGTTCAGCCAGCAGTACGGCGGCGAGTGGTTCGACACCAGCGGCAAGCCGACGTTCGACACGGACCAGAACGTCAAGGCGATCAAGCGGTACATCGACCTCATGGCCGTCGACAAGATCGTCAACCCGAGCAACGCCGAGTACGCGAAGAACGAGTCGCTGTCCGACTTCGCCAACCGCAAGGCGGCGATGCTGCTGTGGCAGGCGGCCGGGTCGGCGTTCCAGGCGCAGGGCATGAGCCCCGAGGAGTACGGCATCGCCCAGGTGCCGTTCCCGGCGAACCCGCCCGCGGGCGGCAAGCGGGTCAACAGCATGGTCGCCGGCATCAACATCGCGGTCTTCCGGCACAGCAGAAACCTGGAGGGGGCGATGGAGTTCGTGAAGTTCATGACCAGTGACGCCGAGCAGGTCGCCCTGAACAAGGTGTACGGCTCGCTGCCGTCGGTGAAGGCGGCCCTGGCGGACCCCGCGTTCGCCGCACCCGAGCAGAAGGTCCTCGCGGAGGTGCTCGGCAAGACGGCGTCGCCGTTGCCGCAGGTCACCACGGAGAGCCAGTTCGAGACCCTCGTCGGCGCGGTGATGAAGGAACAGTTCGCGAACGCGGCGAACAACAAGCCGATCACCGAGGCCGCGATCCGCGCGAAGCTGCGGGCCGTCGAGCAACGGATGAAGGGATGACCCGCCCCCGCTGGGACCGCGGCCCAGCAACCCCGATGAGCGCGCGGGGGTCCGCGGCGGTACCGGTCCGGCGCCCGATGCACGCCGCGCCGGACGTGCGCCAGCACCACGCCCGCGCGATCGGCGCCCCGCCGAGCAGGCCCCGCGGCAACGAGCGGCAGCGCCGCCGGCGGCACCGGCTGCGCACGAAATACCTGCCCTACCTGCTCGTGGCGCCCGCCGTGATCCTCGAGATCGGCATCCACGTGGTGCCGATGCTGACCGGCGTGTGGATGAGCATGCTGGAGCTGACCCAGTTCCACATCCAGGACTGGACGACGGCGCCGTTCGTCGGCCTCGACAACTACGCCGCGACGGTCGACTTCAACAGCGAGACCGGCAAGGCGCTGCTGCGGTCGTTCGGCATCACCGTGCTGTACACGACGCTGTCGGTGTTCCTGTCGTGGCTGTTCGGGCTGTCCGCGGCGGTGTTCCTGCAACGGCCGTTCCGGGGCCGGGCGCTGCTGCGGACCCTGTTTTTGACCCCGTACGCGCTGCCTGTCTACGCCGCCGTCATCACCTGGGGCTTCCTGTTCCAGCGGGACACCGGCCTGGTCAACCACGTCCTCGTCGACCAGCTCGGGCTCGTCGACGGTGAGCGGCCGTTCTGGCTCATCGGGGAGAACAGCTTCTGGGCGTTGCTGGTGGTGTCGGTGTGGCGGACGTGGCCGTTCGCGTTGCTGTGCATCACCGCGGGACTGCAGAACGTGCCGACGGAGATGTACGAGGCGGCCGCGATCGACGGTGCCGGCTTCTGGCGGCGCATCGGTTCGGTGACGCTGCCGTCGCTGCGCCCGATCAACCAGGTGCTGCTGCTGGTGCTGTTCCTGTGGACGTTCAACGACTTCAACACCCCGTATGTGCTGTTCGGCGGGTCCGCGCCGCAGGAGGCGGACCTGATCTCGATCCACATCTACAACAGCTCGTTCAGCACGTGGGACTTCGGCATGGGCTCGGCGATGTCCGTGGTGCTGCTGCTGTTCCTGCTGCTGGTGACGGCCGTGTACCTGATGATCACGAACCGCAGGAGGATCCATGCGTGAGGGCAGGGGCGAGCGGATCGCCCGCTGGATCGTGCTGAGCTTCCTGGCGCTGTTCGTGCTCACGCCGCTGTTC
The DNA here is from genome assembly GCF_040676755.1 of Dactylosporangium sp. NPDC049525. NCBI lineage: Bacteria > Bacillati > Actinomycetota > Actinomycetes > Micromonosporales > Micromonosporaceae > Dactylosporangium > Dactylosporangium sp. NPDC049525. Next base: position 351,411 of record NZ_JBFAPO010000003.1, read on the forward strand.
GTGATGGTGAGCTCGGCGCTGAAGCCGCTGCAGGACGTGCAGGACGACTTCACCTGGTTCCCCTCGACGCTGACGTTCCAGGCGTTCGTCGACATGTGGAGCACCGTCCCGCTGGGCAACTACCTGATCAACAGCGTGATCGTGTCGTCGGTCGCGGCGGTGTTCTCGGTGGCGATCGCGGTGTTCGCGGCGTTCGCGATCAGCCGGTACCGCTTCCGCGGCCGCGGCGTGTTCTCCGTCGCGGTGCTGTCGACCCAGATGTTCCCCGGCATCCTGTTCCTGCTGCCGCTGTTCCTGATCTACGTGAACCTGGGCACGGCGACCGGCATCGAGCTGTACCAGACCCGCCTCGGCCTGGTCATCACGTACCTGACGTTCTCGCTGCCGTTCTCGATCTGGATGCTGGTCGGCTACTTCGACTCGATCCCGCGGGGGCTCGACGAGGCGGCGCAGGTCGACGGCGCCGGTTCGATGCGCACCCTGTTCACCGTCATCCTGCCCACGGCCGTGCCCGGGATCGTCGCGGTCACCGTATACGCGTTCATGACCGCGTGGGGCGAGGTGCTGTTCGCCTCGATCATGACGGACCAGGACAGCCGCACCCTCGCGGTCGGCCTGCAGGCGTACTCGACGCAGTTCCAGGTGTACTGGAACCAGGTGATGGCCGCGTCCCTGGTGGTCAGCATCCCGGTCGTGGCCGGGTTCCTGGCGCTGCAACGGTACTTCGTCGCCGGCCTCACCGCCGGCGCGGTCAAGTAGAGCGGCCGAGCAACACCGTCAAGGAAACCGTCCTCACGCAAGCACCCAGAGGAGAACCGACCCGTGCTGGATCTGTCCAACCTCCCATCGAACTTCATCTGGGGCGCCGCCACCGCGGCGTACCAGATCGAGGGCGCCGTCACGGAAGACGGCCGCGGACCGTCCATCTGGGACACGTTCAGCCACCTGCCCGGCGCGGTCGACAACGGCGACACCGGGGACGTGGCCTGCGACCACTACCACCGCTGGCCCGAGGACATCACGCTGATGCGCCGGCTGGGCCTGGAGGCGTACCGGTTCTCGGTGGCGTGGCCGCGGGTCGTCCCGGCCGGGACGGGCCCGGTGAACGAGGCCGGCCTGGACTTCTACGACCGGCTCGTCGACGGCCTCATGGAGGCGGGCATCCGGCCGTTCGCGACGCTGTACCACTGGGACCTGCCGCAGGCGTTGCAGGACGCGGGCGGCTGGCCCCGGCGCGAGACGGCGGAGGCGTTCGCCGACTACGCGGCGGTCGTCGCGGGCCGGCTCGGCGACCGGGTCGCGGACTGGAACACGGTCAACGAGCCGCTGTGCGTGTGCTGGATCGGTCACCTCGAGGGGCGGATGGCGCCGGGTGAGCGCAACCTGACCCGGGCCGTGCACGCGTCCCATCACGTGCTGCTCGGCCACGGCCTGGTGAACCAGGCGATCCGGGCGTCGGCGCAGCTGCCGCCCGCGGTCGGGATCGTGCTGAACCTGAGCCCGATCGAGCCGGGCAGCGACCGGCCGGAGGACGTGGCCGCGGCACGGCGCGCGGACGGGCACGTCAACCGCTGGTGGCTGGACCCGCTGCACGGGCTCGGCTACCCGGCGGACATGCTGGACACGTACCAGGTGGACCTGCCGGTCCGCGACGGCGACCTGGACCTGATCGCGGCGCCGACGGAGTTCCTCGGCATCAACTACTACTTCCGGCAGATCATCGTGGACGACCCGGACGGGCACGCGCCGTTCGTGCGGCAGATCCCGGTGCCGGGGTCGGTGGAGACGGCGATGCCGTGGGAGGTCTACGCCAAGGGCCTGGAGGACATCCTCGTCCGGGTCGCGCAGACATACCAGCCGCGCAGCATCCTCATCACGGAGAACGGCTCGGCCTGGGCCGACACCGTCGAGCCGACCGGTGAGGTGCAGGACAAGGAGCGGGTCGACTACCTGGAGCAGCACCTGGACGCGGTGCGCAACGCCGTCGTGCGGGGCGCGCCGGTCGACGGCTACTTCGCGTGGTCGCTGCTGGACAACTTCGAGTGGGGCTACGGCTACGACAAGCGGTTCGGCCTGGTCCGGGTCGACTACGACACGCAGTTGCGCACGATCAAGGCGAGCGGCCACCGGTACGCGGAGCTGATCCGGGCCCATCGCGCCGCACATCCTGTTTCTTCCGAATCGGTGATCTAGGGTCGAATGTGGCGCTGCCGGGGTAAGCAGTACGGCAGCGCCACCGCATCTGCCACCGAGGAGACGTGATCATGAGCTCTGACACCGCGAGCTGGGACCCGGCGCCGGACGAGGAGGGCCAGCTGTCCGCAGAGGACACACTGTCGGACCGCGGGCTCGTCGACGCCCTGGACGAGGGATACTCGCCGCCGGAGAAGCCGCTGGGCCTGAACGCGTTCGGCGTCACCCAGGCCGAGGCGCAGCGGGGTGAGTCCTGGGACCAGCGCATCGCGCAGGAGGAGCCCGACCCGTCGACCCGCCCCGACCTGGACGACTATGGCACCACGACCGAGTCCGACGAGTTCTTCGACGCCGGGGAGGTCGGTGACCGGCGGGCCGGCCGCCTCGTCGCCCCGGACGAGGGCTGGGGTGAGGACGAGGAGAAGGACGAGATCGGCTCCGACGTCGGCATCGACGGCGGCGCCGCGTCCGCGGAGGAGGCCGCAATGCACATCATCGACTCCGACAGGGGCTGAGACTCCGACAGGGGCTGAGACCGCCGACGGCTGCGGGTGGTGGCCGCCTGATAACCGAGGGCGACCGCCGCCACCCCCACCGTCCACACCACATACCACCCGGTGAGGGCGAGCAGCCCGACTACGCACAGCAACGCCACCATCGCGGTGCGCCGGGACCAGCTGCCCGCCGGCAGGAGCCGGACGGCGGCGGCGGTGCCCAGCACGTAGACGACGACGAACGACGCGGTCGTGGCCAGCAGCAGCGGCTTGGCGCCGACGCCGAGGGGTCCCGCGACGGCGAGGCAGGTGCCGGCGAGCCCGGCGACCACGGCCAGGGACCGCCGGGGCACCTGGCCGGCGCCGGCCCCCTTGGCGAGCCAGGCGGGCATGGCGCCGTCGCGGCCCAGCGCCGCGCCGAGCTTGGCGGCGCCGGCGAAGTAGGCGTTCATGGCGCCGGCGGTGAGCAGCAGCGCGACGACCGCGGTGAGGATCTTGACGTCGTGGCCGAGGCCGATGGTGAGCAGCTCGGCGAGGGGCGCCTCGACGGTGCCGGCGCGGGGGCCGAGGACGAGCTGGCTGGTGGTGGCGACGAGCAGGTAGAGCACGCCGACGACGGCGACGGCGATCCAGGTGGCGCGGGGCACGTCGCGGCGGGGGTTGCGGTAGTCGGCGGCCAGTGAGGTGAGCGCCTCCCAGCCGGCGAACCCCCACACGAGGACGGTGACCGCCGAGCCGACGGCGAGCCAGCCGTGCGGGGCGAAGGGTCGCAGGTTCGCCAGGCTCGCGTGCGGCAGCGCGGTGAGGGTGGCGACGAGCAGGAGCCCGACGAGCACGGCGGCGAAGCCGAGCTGGACCTTCCCGGAGAGCCTGACGCCGCCGAAGTTCATCGCGGCGACGGCGACGACGAGGGCGCCGGCGGTCAGCAGGGTGGTGCGGTAGCCGCCGCCGACGGCCGCGGTGACGTAGGCGCCGCCGAACGTGGCGGCGGGGAGCACCCCGACGGGAACGGCGAGGTAGAAGGTCCAGCCGACGACTGCGGCGGCGCGCGGGCCGAACGCCTTCGCGACGTAGGTGGAGATGCCGCCGGCGTCGGGGTACCGGGCGCCGAGGGCGGCGAAGGTGGCGGCCAGCGGCGCGGACAGCACGATGAGGGCCAGCCACGCGACCAGCGACGCGGGGCCGGCGGCCTGCGCCGCGAGGGCCGGCAGGGCGATGACGCCGGTGCCGAGGACAGCGCCGACGGACAGGGCGGCGCCTTGCTTGACGGTGAGCACGAAGATGACGCTAGGCTCCGTCTTGGCATGGTTGAAGTGCCAATTGATCTCCGATTGCGTTGGGCCAAGTTGGATCTGCACATCAGCCTCGAGGGCCGCGGCGACCGCACGGACCGCATCTACCGGCAGGTCCGCGACGCGATCCTGGACGGGCGGCTGCGGGCGGGTGAGCGGGTGCCGCCGAGCCGGGACCTCGCCCGCAGCCTCGCAGTGTCGCGCAACACGGTCGCCGCCGCCTACGACCGCCTGGTCGGCGACGGGTTCCTGCGGGGCCGGGCCGGCGCGGGCACGTTCGTGGCGATGCCACCGTCGGCGGCGGGGTCGCGGCGGGCCCCGGTGGGTGCGCTGCTGCCCTCGGCCCGCTGGGCGGCGACGGCGGCCGAGCTGGCCCGGCTGCCACCGGTCCCGCCGGCCAGGTTCGACCTGCGCCCGGGGCATCCGGACGGGACCCTGTTCCCCCTGGCCACGTGGCGGCGGCTGCTTGCCCGGTCGCTGCGGGGGTCCCCCGACTACGGCGACCCGGCCGGCCTGGAGCCGCTGCGGGCGGCGATCGCCCGGTCCGTCGGCCTGTCCCGGTCGGTGCGGGCGTCCCCGGCGGACGTGATCGTCACCCACGGCGCGCAGCAGGGCCTGGACCTTATCGGCCGGGTCCTGATCGAGCCCGGCACGGTCGTCGCCGTCGAGGAGCCCGGATACCGGCCGGCGCGGCTGGCGTTCGAGGCGCTCGGCGCGAAGGTCGTCCCGGTGCCGGTCGACGCGTCCGGCCTGGTCGTCGAGGCGCTGCCACGCTCGGCGCGGCTCGTCTACGTGACACCGTCGCACCAGTACCCGCTGGGCGTCCCCATGTCGCTCGCCCGGCGCGCCGCGCTGCTGGCGTGGGCCGAGCGGCACGGCGCCGCGATCGCCGAGGACGACTACGACAGCGAGTTCCGCTACTCCGACCGGCCCCTCGAGCCGCTGCAGAGCCTGGACCGGGCGGGCCGGGTCGTCTACGTCGGTTCGTTCGCCAAGACGCTGCTGCCCGCGCTGCGGCTGGGGTTCCTGGTGCCGCCGGCGTCGCTGCGCCCGGCGTTGCTCGCCGCGAAGCGATTGGTGGACTGGCACGTCGAGCCCGCCGCGCAGGCGGCCCTGGCGGACTTCATCGACGAGGGTCTGCTGCGGCGGCACGTGCGGACGGTGACGCGGGTGTACGCCGCCCGCCACGACCTCGTGACCGCCGCCGCGCGGGGGGTGCTCGCCGACCGGTTCACGCTGGTGCCGTCCTCGGCGGGGCTGCACGTGACGCTGCTGGCGGCCGCGCACGTCGACGTGCCGGGCGTGGTGGCGCGGCTGCGCGCGGCCGGGGTCGCGCTCGAGGGGCTCGCCGACTTCCACGCCGGGCCGTTCGCGGCGTCGGCGGCGACCCCGGACGGGCTCGTCGTCGGCTACGGCACGGTCACCGCCGCCGACCTGCCGGCCGCCCTGGAGCTGCTGGATCGCGTCTCCCGCCCGTTGGGGTGACAGCGCGCCCGGCGGTGCCCGCTACGGTGTACGGATGCTCGTGCGCCGCGTCGCCGCCCTCACCGCGCTCGCGGTCTGCCTGACCGGCGGGGCCACCGCCTGCGGGAAGACGTCGAAACCGCGGGCCACGGCCCAGCCGACGACCGCCGCGACGACCGCGGCGCCGTCGCCGTCGGCCGAGGCGCCGTCATCGGCCGCGCCCGAGACCACGGCACCGGCCGCCGCCGCCCCGGCCGGCATCCCGACGATCACCTACACGCGGGCCGCGTCCGGCTTCCCCGCCGACCCGGAGCAGTCCTCGACGGTGCCGCTGACCGAGGCGCTGCACCCGACGGCGAAGCTCGCCGCGTATGACGCGCCCGGCGGCACCGCCCGCGCCTACCTGACCCCCGAGATCAGCGGCGTGCAGCTGGTCATGCCGATCGTGGCGCGGCGGGCGGGCTGGGTCGCGGTGCTGCTGCCGACCGTCAACCGCAGCGTCGGCTGGCTCCCCGCCGGCGCCTGGACCACCGTGCCGCTGCGCGACCAGCTGGTCGTGCGGCGCGGCGCGTTCACGCTCACCTGGGTCCGCGACGGCGTCACCCAGCAGACCTGGACCGTCACCGTCGGCGCGGCGGCGACCCAGACCCCGCTGGGCCGCACGTTCGTCCTGGGCCGCTCGAGCCTGCCCAGCAAGGTGTACGCCGGTCTCGACGTCCTCGCCCTCGGCGCCGTCCCCGACGACAAGAGTGCCGTCGCGGAGGGTCTGGCGGACGCCCACACCGGCATCCACGCCTGGTATCGCAACGAGTTCGGCTTCCGCAGGTCCAACGGCTGCGTCCGGATGCCCCCGGCCGCCCAGAAGATCCTTCTCGACGCGATCCCCAGCGGCACCAGCGTCGTCGTCCTGCCCTGAGCACCGAACATCGACCGCCGAACATCGACCGCCGACCACGGTCACAGTCAGATCCAATCATCTTCACTGGTATTTCACGCCCGACGGCTTACCGTTGGGGAGGTGATCCGTACAGTGGCACTGATTGGTATCGACGGCGCCGGCAAGTCCACCCAGGCGCGGTGGCTCGCCGACTGGCTCGACGCGAGCGGCACGCCCGCCCGCTACCACCGCAACGCCGCCGGACGGGTCTTCTTCGGCCGGGTGGCCCAGCGGCTCGGCCGGCGCGACGCCGAGCACCTGCTCGGGGTGCGGCTGTTCCTGCTGGTGGAGACGTTGCTGCGGGGCCTTGTCATCACCCGCGCGCTGCTGCTGTCGCGGCTGACCGGCACGGTGGCCGTCATGGACAGGTACACCTACTGCCAGTACACCAGCATCACCGTCCGAGGCGGCCGGCCCGGGATCGCACGGCTGCTGTTCCGCTGGCTGCCGCAGCCCGACCTGGTCTTCTACCTGGCGGTGCCGCCGCTGGTCGCGCAGGCCAGGGTCGAGGCGCGGGGCAAGGACCACGAGGACCTCGACTACCTGACGGCGTCGGACGCGGCGTACCGGGGGTTGCCCGAGGCGGCCCGGTTCACCCTCGTCGATGCCGGCGCGGACCCGTCGGCGGTGCAGGCGTCGCTGCGCGAGGCGTTGCGGCGTGACCCGCTGCCCGGCGCGGCGCCGCGCCACCCGTCGCGCGCCGCGCAGCACCTGCTCCCGATCGGGTGACCTGATCCCCTGTCGCGGACCCGACCGCTCGGACGCCGGTTAGCGTCGATGTCCCGGGCAGCGACAAGGTTAGGAGCCCGCGTGTTCTCCACCGGCGACGATCCCGCGGCACGGCTGCGACATGAGCTGCACACCCCGTTGACGTCGATCCTCGCGTACACGCGGCTGCTGCGCGACGACCTGGCCGGCGCTCCCGCGGCGGACGCGTTGACCGACGGGGTCGCGTGCCTCGACGCGATCGACCGCAACGCGGTGCGGCTGCAGCGCTACGTCGACGGTGTCGTCCTGCCGCTCGCCGCCGCCGACGGCTCCGGCGACGCGGCCGGCGACGGCGGCGGGTCGCACCGGCTGGGCGCGACGGACCTCGTCGCGGTGCTGCGCGACGCCGTCGACCTGGCCCGGCGGGTGGCGGTCGCCGGCGCGGTGAGCATCCACGCCGACGCCCCGGCGACGGTCCTCGTCGCGGTCGACGACCTCGTCTGCCGGCATCTCGTCGGGCAGCTGGTGCTGTGGCTGGCGACGAGCGCGCCGAGCCGCGCGCACATCGAGATCGCGTTGCGGGCGGACCCGGTCCCGGCGATCGACGCGAAGATCGTCGCGCACGGCGAGCTGACCGCGCCGCAGCCGCGCCCGAGCGACCCGCAGCGGCCCGCGGACCTGCGGGTGGCCCGGGCCGTGGCGAGCCTGTGCGGCGGCGAGGTCCGCCTCGACGAGACGTCGTTCCGCCTCACCCTGCCCGCGAGCGTCCTGGCGACGGTGAGCCAGCGCACGCCCTGAAGCGTGCCGGGGTCTCAGAGGTCGACGATGCCGTCGAGCTCGCCGATGTTGCGGCGCACGGCGGAGCCGTGCGCGGTGAGCAGGCGGGCCTGGTGGCGGTGCGCCTCGGCGACGGCGTGGGCGAGGCCGAGACCGCTGTTGAGCCGGGACGCGAGCCGTCCCAGGCCGATCGCGTCGTCGCCGCCGAGCGGGGCGACGGTCACCACGCCGATCAGGGTGTCGAGCCGGCCGAGCTCCTCCGCGTAGGCGAGCTCGCTGCGGGTCTCGGCGAGCGCCACCGCCGGGACGACCACGGTCCCGCCGTCGGCGAGCACGGTGGCGACCATGGCGTCGACGCTGTCGTCGCCCTGGGTGTAGGCGAGGACCGCGGACGGGTCGAGCACCAGGCCGACGGTCCCGGGCCGGTCGTTCATGACCAGCCCATGAGCTCGCGGACCTGCTCGCGGGACTCGGTGCGGGCCTCCGCGGTCACGTGAGCGCCGGCGTCGTCGAGCCGTTTGCGGGCCCGGGCGTGGCGCTCCTCGTCCGGTGCGGGCGCCGCGGCCGCGCCGGCACCGGGGTCGATCTCGGTCATGGCGTGACCGTACCGCGTCACATTGATCGCCGCGGTCCCCCGAAACGCCGACCTTCCCCCCGGCCGCGAGCCGGGTCAGCGGCTGTGGGACCGGTCAGCGACTGTGGGATCTGAACGCGACGGGGTCGAAGCGGCCGTGCAGCATCGGCGCGAGCCAGTGCACGGCCTCCCGGCGGAACAGCGCCGGGGCGAGCGCGCCGGCCCCTTCCGGGACCGCGCCGGCGAGGTCACCGGCGAGGTCGTGCAGGTTCGTGCGGTGGACCAGCTCCGGCTCCGCCGGCCACGAACCGAGCACGACGGCGGCCGGCACGTCCCGGTGGGCGAGGGCCTGCAGCGTCAGGGCCGTGTGGTTGAGCGTGCCGAGGCCGGGCCGGGCGACGACGACCGCGGTGGCGCCGAGCGCGGCGGCGAGGTCGAGGACGGTCCAGCCGCCCTCACCCATCGGCACGAGCAGCCCGCCGGCGCCTTCGATGAGGGTGATGTCGTGGTCCTCGACGATGGTGCGCAGGGCGAGCTGCGCCATGACCGCGGTCAGCGGGTCCTCCCCGGCGACCCGCGCCGCGGCGAGGGGCGCGAGGGGGTCGGGGAAGCTGGCGAGGGTCCGCACCGTGACGGGTTCGGCCAGCCGGGACACGGTCGCGGCGTCGGGTTCGTCGCCTTCGGCGGTGCCGGTCTGCGCGGGTTTGACGACGGCGACGCGGCGCCCGGCGGCGGTCGCGGCGGCGGCGATGGCGGCGGTGACGATGGTCTTGCCGACGCCGGTGTCGGTGCCGGTGACGACGACGGCCCCGGTGATCGGCTCGATCGCGGCCGGGGTCGCGGCCTCCGACAGCAGCGCCTCGGACCGCAGCGCCTCGGCCAGGAGGGCCTCGGCGGGCAGGACGTCACGGGGCTCGGGGCGCGGGTCGTCGGTCACGGCCGTCCTTCAGGGTCCTCGGGTGCCCCTCACGGGCGCTCTTTGACGACGATGTCGAGCGCATGCTCGAACGCCGCCGGTGGCACGCCGACGTTGACGGTGAGCCGGAGGCGCGACCGACCGTCCGGTGTGGACGGTGGGCGGAAGCAGCCTACCGCGACGCCCCGGTCCCGGCACGCGGCCGCCCACGCGAACGCCTCGTCGGCGCTGGGCGCGGCGACGGAGATGACGCCGCCGTCGGGGGTGGGGACGTCGAGGCCTTCGGCGCGCAGCCGGTCGACGGCGAGGGCGGCCCGGGCGGCGAGGTCGGCCCGCAGATCCTCGCCCGCGGTCAGCAGGTCCAGGGCGGCGAGGGCGCCGGCGGCGACGACCGGCGGCAGGGCCGTGTCGTAGATGAACGTGCGGCCGGTGTCCACGAGGTGGCGGCGCAGCTGCCGGGGCCCGGCGACGACACCACCGGCGGCACCGAGGGACTTCGACAGGGTCGCGGTGACGACCACGTCGGGGCGGCCGGACAGGCCTGCGGCGGCGACCCCGCCGGCGCCGCGGGGGCCGATGACGCCGAGGGCGTGCGCGTCGTCGACCAGCAGCAGCGCGCCGCCGGCGTGCGCCCGGCACGCGGCGTGCAGCTCGGCGAGGGGCGCGAGGTCGCCGTCGACGGAGAACACGCTCTCGGTGACGACGACGGCGGGCCGGTCCGGGTGCGCGGCGAGCAGCGCCCGGACCGCGCCGGGGTCGGCGTGCGGCGCGACGACGGTGGCGGCGCCTTCCCGGGCGGCGCGCCCGGCGCAGGCGAGCCGGCAGCCGTCGACGATCGACGCATGGTTGTGCGCGTCGGACACGACGAGCGTGCCGCGGCGCACGAGGGCCCGGATCGCGCCGAGGTTGGCGAGGTAGCCGGAGGAGTAGACGAGGGCCGTCTGCGCGCCGAGGAGCCGGGCGAGGCCGTCCTCCAGGGCGTGGTGCGCGTCGGTGGATCCGCGCACCAGCCGCGAGCCGGTCGCGCCGAGCCCGTAGTCGGCGAGGGCCCGCGCCGCGGCGGCGAGCACGGCGGGGTGCCGGGACAGGCCGAGGTAGTCGTTGCCGGCGAGGTCGATCACGTCGTCGCCGGCGGCGCGCGGGCGCAGCTCGCGGCGCAGCCCGGCGGCCTGCCGTCCGGCGGCCTCACCGTCCAGTGTGGACAGCCACGATCCGTCTTCCATCGCCATATCCTCGCACCGCCGTTGTGGAACTCCTACCACATCGATTGTCTGGTGTGCACAATTTCACCGTCCACCCGTGCGGCCCTAACGTTTTGTAAGGTACGAGCATGCTTGATGCTGCCAAGGCTGTCGTGGACACCGGGGTCGGGCTCGACCTCGAAGGCGTCCTCGCGGTGCTGCGCTGCTCCGACGAGGAGCTGCCCGAATATCTCGCGATCGCGCACGAGGTGCGGATGACGTGGTGCGGCCCGGAGGTCGAGGTCGAGGGCATCGTCTCGCTCAAGACCGGCGGCTGCCCCGAGGACTGCCACTTCTGCTCCCAGTCGGGGCTGTTCACGTCCCCGGTGCGAGCCGTCTGGCTCGACATCCCGTCACTCGTCGAGGCGGCGAAACAGACCGCCGCGACCGGGGCGACCGAGTTCTGCATCGTCGCCGCCGTGCGCGGCCCCGACCAGCGGCTCATGTCGCAGCTCGCCGACGGCGTCGCGGCGATCCGCGCGGCGGTCGACATCAACATCGCCGCGTCCCTGGGCATGCTCACCCAGGAGCAGGTGGACCAGCTGTCGGCGCTGAACATCCACCGCTACAACCACAACCTGGAGACCGCCAGGTCGCACTTCCCGCAGGTCGTCACCACCCACACGTGGGAGGAGCGGTGGGACACGCTGCGCATGGTCCGCGACGCCGGCATGGAGGTCTGCTGCGGCGGCATCCTCGGCCTCGGCGAGACCGTCGAGCAGCGCGCCGAGTTCGCGATCCAGCTGCAGGAGCTCGACCCGCACGAGGTCCCGCTCAACTTCCTCAACCCGCGCCCCGGCACGCCGCTGGGTGACCAGCCGGTGCTCGACCCGAAGGACGCGCTGCGGGCCGTCGCCGCGTTCCGCCTGGCCCTGCCGCGGACCCTGCTGCGCTACGCCGGCGGCCGCGAGATCACCCTCGGCGACCTCGGCACCCGCGACGGCCTCCTCGGCGGCGTCAACGCGGTGATCGTCGGCAACTACCTGACCACGCTGGGCCGCTCCCCCGACCAGGACCTCGCCCTGCTCGACGAGCTGCGCATGCCGGTCAAAGCCCTCTCGGCGACGCTGTGAACGCCGTGGACACCGCCGGCACCGGCCTCTGGTGCGACCGCTGCGGCGAGGCGCTGACCGCCGGCGCGCCGCACCCGGCGTGTGCGGCGGCGCGGGAGCTCGAGCCGCCCCGGTTCTGCCCGCACTGCCGGCGCCGGATGAAGGTGCAGGTCCTGCCGCAGGGCTGGTCCGCCACCTGCGTCGAACACGGCCACCTGGCGTCCTGACCGGCCGCACGGACGGCGGGCGACCCATCCGCGCCGCGCGGGTGGTCGCACGCCGTCACCGACCTGGCGGCTAGGACGACGTCGGGCCGGCCCACTCGGTGGCCGCGGCGGCGGCCCGGTCCAGGGTGCGCGGGTTGGCGCGACCGAGCGCGGCGCCCATCGCGCGGCTGGTGAGGCCGCTGCGGGGCTGCAGGACGGTGGACGCCTTGCGGGTCTGCTGCAGGACCCGGGTCACCCGGGGGCGGCGCAGGCGGCTGTACTCGTCCAGGGCCGGCGCCAGGGGTCCCCGCACGTTGGCGAGCACGGCCTGCAGCGTCGCCACGTCCTCCAGGGCCAGGCAGGCGCCCTGGGCGAGGTGGTGCGGCATGGCGTGGGCGGCGTCGCCGATCAGGGCGTAGCCGCCGCTGCCGGCCTTCACGCCGAACGTCTCCGGTAGCGGGGCCAGCTCGCCGATCGGCTCCTGGACGAGGTCGTCGGGTTCGGTCGCGGCGAGCAGCTGCGGGATCGGCGCGTGCCAGCCGGCGAACCACCGGCGCAGCAGCGCCAGTTGGCCCGCGGGAGGCTCGGGGCGCAGCGCGCCAGGGACGGTCGCGACCCAGGAGATGCCGCCGCGGGTCGAGCCGCCGGATGAACCGCGCTCGCCGAGGGACGCGAACGTGAAGCGGTGCCCCCCGTCGAGGGTCTCGCCGTGCGGCGGGAGGCCCGGCGGCAGGTCCGGGATGCGATACCAGGGGATGACGGCGCGCCACGCGGCGAAGCCGCCGCTGGTGAAGCTGGTGACCGGGGCGAGCCGGCGGCGGACCGCGCTCTGCACGCCGTCGGCGGCGACGATGAGATCCGCCTCGAACGTGGTGCGGCCGTCACCGACGGCGGGACGCTCCCGGTGCACCCTGGCGGGCTGCACCTCGATGGCGTTGCGGATGTCGACCTGGTCGCTCAGCCCGGCGATGAACGCGTCGTGCAGGTCCTCGCGGTGCACGACGACCGGCGGCGGCTCGACGTCCTCGCCGTCGCCGGTCCCGGCGCCGGGACGGACCAGCCACTGCCCGTCGGGGCGGCGGATGCCGACCGGCGGGACCGGGGTGGCGATGCCGTCGAGGCCACCGGCGAGCCCGAGCCCGCGCAGCGCCCGGACCCCGTTGGGCCACAGGACGAGCGCCCCGCGGCCCGGGCGGAGCCGGTCGTCGCGTTCGAGGAGGGTGACCTGCCAGCCGGTCCGGGCGAGTGCGCCGGCCGCGGCGATCCCGCCGATGCCGGCGCCCACCACGACAGCGGTGCGCATCCGGTCGCTACCTCAGCCCTTGCTCGATGAGCTGTTGGATGAGCTGTTGGAGGAGCTGTCAGCGTCGGCGTCGTCAGCCGCTGGCGGGTCGTCCTCCTCGGCCGTGGGCTCCGCGACGGTGTCCGCCTCGGCCACGACCTCGGCCTCGGACGGGTCCGCGGCGGGCGAACCGGTGACGACGGTGATGCGCCCGTTCTCGTCATACGTGACGCGCTCCTGCGGGCCGTTCACCCGCAGGAAGTAGACGACGGCAGCGACGAAGACCACGATCGCGGTCCAGTTGTTGAGCCGCATGCCGAGGAAGTGGTGCGCGTCGTCGATGCGCAGCGCCTCGATCCAGAACCGGCCGACGCAGTACAGCGCGACGTACAGCGCGAACGCCCGGCCCCGGCCGAGGGTCCAGCGCTTGTCGGCGTAGTAGACGGCGGCGGCGACGCCGAGGCACCACAGGAACTCGTAGAGGAACGTGGGGTGGAACACCCCCAGCACGATCGGCTCACCGTTGACCGTCTGGGCGTGCCCGGCACTCGCGTCCCAGTTGTAGACCTTGAGACCCCACGGCAGGCTGGTCTCCTTGCCGTAGAGCTCGTTGTTGAACCAGTTGCCCCAGCGGCCGAGGGCCTGCGCGACGGGCAGGCCGACGGCGAGGGTGTCGGCGGCCATCGCGAAGGGCAGGTTCAGCCGGCGGCAGGCGATGTAGGCGCCGACGGCGCCGCCCGCGATGCCGCCCCAGATGCCGAGGCCGCCCTCCCAGATCTTGAAGGCCTTGATCAGGTCGCCGTTCTCACCGAAATATGCCTCCGGTGAGGTGATCACGTGGTAGATCCGGGCACCGATGATGCCGGCGGGGACCGCCCACACCGCGATGTCGAGGATCACCCACGGCGGGGCGCCGCGCTGGCGCAGCCGCCGGTCGGCGATGAAGCACGCGGCGACGATGCCGAGCACGATGCACAGCGCGTAGGCGCGCAACGGCACCGGTCCGAGGTCCCAGACACCTTGCGTAGGGCTGGGGATCACGGCCAGCGGGGTAAGGGCAGCATCCACGGGTGCACACGCTACCGCCGATCCGCCGAAACGCGATGCCCTGGGTTCGCCCAATTCGCCACCCGGCGGTGCACGGAACCCCACTCCGACCGGCGAAGATCACCACCAGCGAAGGTATCGCAACGGTCCGCTATGGCGCCTAGAGTGCGAATATGAGCTACCAAGTCACGTCTGCCGTTGCCGCGATCATCGAAGACGCCGCCGGCCGCGTGCTGCTGTGCCAGCAGGCGGGCGGCCACCAGCTGTGGGGGCTGCCCGGCGGGCGGGTCCGCGCCGCGGAGAGCCCCGTGCACGCAGCGGTCCGCGACATCTTCGAGGAGACCGGCCTGGAAGCCGAGATCGTCGAGCTCGTCGGCATGTACGAGCTGACCGGCGACGGCTGCGGCGAGGCGGTCCCCGACCTGTTCGTCCACGTGTTCCGCGGCCGTCTCAGCGGCCGCCTGGAGGGCGGCGGCCCGGCGCTGAACGCGCCCGGCCGGATCAGCCGCGTGGCGTGGCACGACCCGGCGTCGCTGCCGGAGCCGCTGACCGCCACCACCCGCACCGCCATCGCCGACGCGGGCGCGGGCCGGGCCGGGGTGATCCGCCAGATCAAGCGCGACGTGCTGCGTGAGGTCGCGCGTGAGGCCATAGACGCGTGAAACGTGCACGCGCCTCCGGGTGATCTACTGACCCTGTGGCCTACTACGCGCTCGGCGACTCCATTTCGATCGACGACTATGCCGGCGGGCCAGGTCTGGGCGCCGCCTCGCTGCTGGCCGACGACTTCGGCATCGACCTGACGTTGCTCGCCCGGGACGGCGCGACCAGCGAGGACGTCGTGCGGTTCCAGCTCGACAAGATCGCGGGCCGGCCGGCCCTGATCACCCTGACCATGGGCGGCAACGACCTGCTCACGGCGCTGTTCACGCCCGCCAAGCTCGGGCTGCCGCCGGACCTGGACGCGGCCCGGCGCACGGTGGCGCAGGTGGCCGCCAACTACGCGATCGTCATGCCCGCCCTCGCCGCGACCGGCGCCCGGGTGGTGCTCAGCACCGTGTACGACCCGACCGACGGCACCGGCGACCTGTCCTGGCTGGGGCTGCCGGCCTGGGAAGGCGGCCTGGAGATCCTGGCGTCGCTCAACGACGCGATCCGCGCCGCGGCCGCCGGCCACGGGGCCGGGGTCGCCGACCTGCACGCCGCGTTCCTCGGCCACGGCGCGAAGGCTGGCGACGTGACCGCCGCCGACCCCCGCCCCGACAACCGCGACCTGTGGCTGTGCGGGCACATCGAACCCAACGCGTGGGGCGCCCAGGCCGTCCGCGACGCCTGGCGGGCGGCCCTGCGCGGCTGACCGCCCCCGAGCGAGGATCAGAGCCGGCGCGGGAACACCGGCTCCGGGGTGCCGACCTTTTCGCCGTCGCCGAGCTGCGCGGCGAGCCGGGCCGCGCCCGCCGGCAGGAACGGCGCCAGCTCGCGGGTCACCGCCCGGCACGACGCCACCAGGGTGGCCAGGACGGTGTCGAGCTCGGCCCCGGCGGCGGTGTCGCCGGCCTGTTCCCGCTTCGCGAGCTCCCACGGCCGGGCCTCCTCGACCAGGCGGTTGCCGGCGGCGACGGCGGCCCAGATCGCGTCGGTCGCGGCCCGGAAGTCGAACCCCGCCAGGGCCCGGTCGACGGCACCGGCCAGCGCCGGGTCCGTGCCGACGCCGGCGAGCGCCGGGTCCGCGCCAGCAGCGGAGGGCACCGTGCCACCCCGGTAGCGGTGCACCAGGCTGATCGTGCGGTTGACGAGGTTGCCGAGGCCGTTGGCCAGGTCCTGGTGATACCGCTGCAGCAGCCGCTCCTCGGTGAAGTCGGTGTCACCGAGCAGCGCGACCTCGCGCAGCAGCCACCAGCGCAGCGCGTCGCCACCGTGCCGGTCGGCGAGGACCGCCGGATCGATCGCGTTGCCGGCGCTCTTGGACAGCTTGGCGCCGTCGACGGTCAGGTACTCGTGCACGAAGATCGCCGTCGGCAGCGGCAGGCCGGCGGACAGCAGCAGCGCCAGCCAGTACACGGCGTGGAACCGCACGATCCCCTTGCCGATCACGTGGACCCGCTCGGCGGTGTCCTGCCACCACTCGCGGTGCAGGTCGCCGCCGACGTCGCCGAGCGCGGTGACGTAGTTGGCGAGGGCGTCCCACCAGACGTAGACGACCTGCGACGGGTCGCCGGGCACCGGGATGCCCCACCCGCCGGCGCGGGCGGCGGGCCGGGACACGCTGATGTCCTGCAGCCCGGCCCGGACGAACGCGAGGACCTCGTTGCGTTTCGCCGCCGGTTCGACCCGCACCTCACCGGTCTCCAGGGCCTTGAGGACGCGGTCGGCGTACCCGGACAGCCGGAAGAACCAGTTGGACTCGGTGACGGTCTCCGGGACCGTGCCGTGCTCCGCGCAGCGCCCGCCGGGCAGCTCCGCGGGTTCGTAGAACTGCTCGCAGCCCTGGCAGTACCGGCCGGTGTAGCTGCGCTGGTAGAAGTCGCCGCGCTCGGCGGTGCGCCGCCACAGCTCCGCGACGCCGCGGGCGTGCCGCGGATCCCGGGAGGTGCGGATGAAGTCGTCGAACGACAGCTCGAGCACGCCGCGCAGGGCGGCGAACCGGTCCGCGTTCGCGGTGACGAAGTCGGCCACGTCGACGCCCGCGGCGGCGGCCGCGGTGACGTTCTTGAACGCGTTCTCGTCGGTGCCGGTGAGGAACCTGACCTGTTGCCCGCGCAGCCGCCGGTGCCGGGCCAGGACGTCGGCCTGGACGAGCTCCAGGGCGTGCCCGAGGTGCGGGGCGGCGTTGACGTAGGGGATGGCGGTGGTGACGTAGAAGCTCATGTCGGATCTCCGGTCTGCGGTGCCCTGCCGTGACAGGGACGGACCTGATCCGCACAACCGCCCCTGAGCGCAGGGGCGAGTGGTGAGCGGGACTAGCGCACGCCGACGGACCCCGTGAAGGGGCGCATCATTCGGCCGGTGTGCATGCGCTCACTGTACTCCGAGGGCGATGAGTTTCTCGAGCGCCGCGAAGTACACGTGATCGCCGGACAGCAACAGCGGCTCGGCGCCGTGCAGGGCGTCGAACGCGAGGTCGCGCCGGGTCAGGACGGTCCCGTCGGCGGCGTCGAGCGCGAGCAGCTCGACCCGGTGCACGGGGGCGCCGTCGCGGAGCAGGAACTGGTACACGACCCCGTAGAGGACGCCGCCGCCGTTGACCGGCGACCAGTAGGACGTGGCGACCTCCGCGCCGGCGGTGCCCCAGTCGCGGGTCCAGCGGACCGCGCCGTCGCCGGCGTCGAACCCGGCGGCGCGGCCGTTGGCGTCGAAGACCATGAGCGTCTGCCCGTCGGTGGTCGCCGACCGCGGGTCGCGCAGGGCCCCGGTGTCGCACCAGCGGCGGGCGCCGTCGGCGGCGGTGTGGGCGCAGACCCCGCCGGTGCCGGTGGTGTAGGCGACGCCACCGGCCGCGATCAGCCACGGGCCGCTCACGTCCTGCCGCCACACGCGCGTGCCGGTGCGCAGGTCGAACGCGGCGAGCCCGGTGCCGGTGCGGCCGGCCTCGAACGTCTGCAGGGCGAGGCCGGCGTCGGCGACCGGCGGGTGCAGGCCCACCTCGCCGTCCAGGGGCGCGGTCCACGCCGTGGTGCCGTCGGCGAGCCGCAGCGCGGTCAGGGTCGTGCCGGCGGCGCGCAGCACCAGGTCTCCCGCGACGGTGAAGCCGCCGGACACCTCGTCGGGCAGCGGCACGTCCCACACCGCTTCGCCGCCGGTGGTGTACGCACTGAGGTGGCGCTCGAGCAGGTTGCCGGTGCCGCTGTCGTACGTCTGGGACTCCACCAGCAGCCCGCCCCGCCGGCCGGCGGGCGGCGCCGCGAGCTGCCCGAACCACCGGCCGGGCACGTCGAGGACGGGGCCGAGGTCGGCGCCGGTGACCGCGTCGTAGCGGCGGACCTGGCCGGTCGGGCCGCCGGAGGAGCGCAGCAGGGTCCCGTCGGCGACGACCGCGCCGCCGACCTGCTCCTCGGGCCGGGCCGCGGGCGCGATCCAGACCGTGTCGAGCCGGGTCGCGGACGCGGTGGTCAGGTACGGGGTGACCGGCTGGTACCCGGCGCGCCCGGGCCCGTTGCCGTCCTGCCGCCAGCCGGCGTCGGCCTCGGTCACCGCCGACGCCGGGGGCCGCACCGCGCCGGGAAAGGCAAGGGCGAGGCCGGCAGGGGCAGCGGACAACAGGAGCGCTACAGGTACCAAACGGAAAAATCGGCGCACGTCGGGCTCAACGACGCGGGTCGGGCCCGGTGACTCACGCCGGTGTCACCGGCGCCGGACGCCCTCGGCGAGGTCGGCGCTGAGCGCGGCGATCGCGGCGATCCCGGCGGCCGGCGTCGCGGCGTCCTGCAGGCACCGCACGAGGGCACTGCCGACGATGACCCCGTCGGCGAACGCGCCGACCTCCGCGGCCTGGTCACCGTTGGAGACGCCGAGACCGACCGCGACCGGCAGGGTCGCGTCCGCCTTGCGGATCCGCTCGACGAGGGCGGGCGCGGCGGTGCTGGTGCTGCTGCGGGCGCCGGTGACGCCCATGACGCTGGTGGCGTAGACGAAGCCGCGGCACCGGCCGGCGGTCATCGCGATCCGGGCGTCGGTCGAGGACGGCGACACCAGGAAGACCCGGTCGAGGTCGTGCGCGTCGGAGGCGGCCAGCCACGGCGCGGACTCGTCGGGGATGAGGTCGGGCGTGATGAGCCCGGCACCGCCGGCGGCGGCGAGGTCGGCGGCGAACCGGTCCACCCCGTAACGCTCGACGAGGTTCCAGTAGGTCATGACGAGGATCGGCGCGCCCGCGGCGGCGACCGCCTCGACGGTGCGCAGCCCGTCGGCGACCCGGAAGCCGCCCGCCAGGGCCGCCTCGGTGGCGCGCTGGATGACTGGGCCGTCCATGACCGGGTCGGAGTACGGCAGGCCGACCTCGACGATGTCCACCCCGTTGTCGATCATCGCCTTGATCGCGTCGACCGCGCCGGGCACGGTCGGGAACCCGGCCGGCAGGTAGCCGATCAGCGCGCTGCGGCCCTCCGCGCGGGCCTTCTCGAACGCGACCGAAACACTCACTGTCGTCACACCCCGAAGAAGTCGCGCGCGGTGTCCATGTCCTTGTCACCGCGGCCGGACAGGCAGATCACCACGACCGGCTCGCGGCCCAGGTCGGCCGACAGCTTCGGGATGACCCGCAGCGCGCCGGCGACCGCGTGGGCGCTCTCGATCGCGGGGATGATCCCCTCGACCCGGCACAGCAGCTTGAACGCGTCCATCGCCTCGGCGTCGGTGACCGGCTCATACGTCGCGCGGCCGGTGTCGTGCAGATACGCGTGCTCCGGCCCGACGGCCGGGTAGTCCAGGCCCGCGGAGATCGAGTGCGACTCGATGGTCTGGCCGTCCTCGTCCTGCAGCAGGTACGTGCGGGCGCCGTGCAGCACACCCGTGGAGCCGCCGGTGATGCTCGCCGCGTGCCGGGCGGTGTCGATGCCGTCGCCGCCCGCCTCGAAGCCGTACAGGCGCACCCCCTCGTCGGGGACGAACGCGTGGAACGCGCCGATCGCGTTGGAGCCGCCGCCGACGCACGCGGCGACCGCGTCGGGCAGCCGCCCGGTCTGCTCCAGGATCTGCCGGCGCGCCTCGACACTGATGCCGCTGACGAAGTCGCGGACCATCACCGGGAACGGGTGCGGGCCGGCGGCGGTGCCGAGCAGGTAGTGGGTGGTGTCGACGTTGGTGACCCAGTCCCGCAGCGCCTCGTTGATCGCGTCCTTGAGCGTCTTGCTGCCGGTCGTCACGGGCACGACGGTGGCGCCGAGCATCCGCATGCGGGCGACGTTGAGCGCCTGCCGACGGGTGTCCTCCTCGCCCATGTAGACGATGCATTCGAGGTCGAGCAGGGCGCAGGCGGTGGCGCTGGCGACGCCGTGCTGGCCGGCGCCGGTCTCGGCGATGACCCGGTGCTTGCCCATCCGCTTGGTGAGCAGCGCCTGGCCGAGCACGTTACGGATCTTGTGGGCGCCGGTGTGGTTGAGGTCCTCACGCTTGAGGAACACCCGGGCGCCGGCGTGCGCGGAGAGCCGGTCGGCACGGTACAGCGGCGACGGCGTGTTGGCGTAGTCGCGCAGCAGCCGGCCGAACTCGGCCTGGAACGCCTCGTCGGCCTGCGCGTGCCGGTAGGCGGCGTCCAGCCCGTCCAGCGCCGCGATCAGCGCCTCGGGGACGAAACGGCCGCCGTAGGTGCCGAAATGCCCGGACTGGTCCGGCAGCAGGCCGGCGGCGGACAGGAACGCGTTCATCGCGCCGGCCGCGGCGTCGCCGGGTGACTGCCCGCCGTGACGAGCTCGGCGACCGCGTCGCGCGGACTCTTCTGGGTGACGAGGCCCTCGCCGACGAGGACCGCATCGGCGCCGGCGGACGCGTAGCGGATCAGGTCGTGCGGGCCGCGGACACCCGACTCGGCGATCTTCACGACGTCGTTGGGCAGGCCGGGCGCGATCCGCTCGAACACCGTCCGGTCGACCTCGAGGGTCCGCAGGTTGCGCGCGTTGATCCCGATCACCTTGGCGCCGGCCTCCAGGGCGCGGTCGGTCTCCTCCTCGTCGTGCACCTCGACCAGGGCGGTCATGCCCAGGCTCTCGATGCGGTCGAGGAGACCCGACAGGGTGTTCTGGTCCAGCGCGGCGACGATCAGCAGGACAAGGTCGGCGCCGTATGCCCGGGCCTCGTGCACCTGGTAGGAGGACACGATGAAGTCCTTGCGCAGCAGCGGCACGTCGACGGCGGCGCGCACGGCGGCGAAGTCGTCGAGGCTGCCGCCGAACCAGCGGCCCTCGGTCAGCACGCTGACCGCGCGGGCACCACCGGCGGCATACTCCTTGGCCAGCTCCGCCGGATCGGGGATCTCGGCGAGCTGCCCCTTCGACGGCGAGGCGCGCTTGACCTCGGCGATCACCCCCACCCCAGGGGCCCTCAGTTTGACGTAGGCATCCTGTGGCGGTGACGCCTGCGCCGCTGCTTGCTTGATCTCGTCCAGGGGCACCTGTGCCTCGCGGATGGCCAAGTCTTCGCGCACGCCGGCGAGGATCTCGTCGAGCACACGGCCAGATTCCGCGTTGATCAAGGAGCTCCCCTCTCCGGTGGTCATGCATCCGATGCTAGGAGCCCCCCGGTCAGTGGATGGCCGTGGGGGTATGGCCGACGTCACCTAATGGACTAGGGCATAATGCCTTGCCGTTCGTATGGTTGGGGCCATGACCGTACAGGCCGGCAACGCCCTCACCGCGCGCTGGGCGGCCGCCGCCGACGCCCCGGCCGTCTTCTCCGGCGCGGGGGTCTATCCGCTGCTGGCCCTGCTCGCGGGGGTCGCGTCCGGCCCGGCGCGCGACGAGCTCCTGGCCGTCGCGCCGTCGCCCCTCGACCTGCCGGACACCGACGGGGTGCGCTCGGCGCTGGGCGTCTGGACCCGCCACGACCTGCCCCTCAACCCCGCCTGGACGGCCGGGTCCCAGCTGAGCGGCGACCCCGCCGTCGACCAGCCGCGCCTGGACGCGTGGGCCGCCGAGCGGACCGGCGGGCTCATCCCGGCGATGCCCGTCGCCGTCGACGAGGACACCGGCGTCGTGCTCGCCTCGGCGCTGTCGGTGCGCACCGAGTGGGTCCAGCCGTTCGACGACGGCATCCTGTCCCCCGCCGCCGGGCCGTGGTCGGGCCGCCGGCTCGCCGGTCTGCACCGCAGGCACGCCGCCGCCGACGCCCTGTCGCCGCTGCGGGTCCTCGCCGCCCCCGGCGGTCCGGTCACCCTGCTCACCGTCGCCGGCCGGAACGAGATCGACGTGCGGCTCGCCATCGGCGCCGGCGACGCCGCCCCCGGATCCGTCCTCGCCGCCGGCATCGACGGCTGGGCCCGCTCGTCGCCGTCGACGCACGGACCGGGCGTCACCGCCGAGGAGGTCGACGCCACCGACCCCGCACCCGAGCTGATGGTGAGCCTGCCGTCGTTCGACGTGTCCGCGAGCCACGACCTCCTCGCCGAGGCCGGCCTGTTCGGGCTGCGCACCGCGTCCCGCGACGGCACGTTCCCCGGCATCAGCCCCGTCGACCTGGTCGTGTCCAGCGCCCGCCAGCAGGCCGTGGCCTCGTTCACCGCCCTGGGCTTCCGGGCCGCGACGGTCACGTCCCTGGCCATGCACCCCCTGGCGTTCCAGCCGCCCCGGACGCGGCGGCTGCGGGTGACGGTCGCGTTCGACCGGCCGTTCGGGTTCTTCGCCGTGCACCGCCCCACCGGTCTCGTCCTCGTCGCCGGCTGGGTCACGGACCCCACCGGCTGGCGGCCGTGACCCAGAATGCCCACATGACGTCCGGAACTCCCGCCGCGAACACCCTCACCGCGGCGTGGGCCGCCACGGTCACCGGCCCGACGGTGCTGTCCGGCGCCGGCGTGTACCCGCTGCTGCACCTCCTCGCCACCGCCGCCGCCGGCCCAGCCCGCGACGAGCTCCAGGCGGTCGCGCCGGCGCCACTCGCGCTGCCGGTCGGCGACGCGGTGCGGGCCGCCGTCGGCCTGTGGCCCCGCGCCGGCGTGCCCCTCAACCCGGCCTGGCAGGACCTCGTCGCCGGCGTCCTCAGCGGCGACCGGGCGCCCCTGGACGCGTGGGCCGCCGAGCAGACCGGCGGGCTCATCCCCGCCATGCCGGTCCAGGTCACCGGCGACACGCTGCTGGTGCTCGCCAGCGCCCTGACCGTCACGACCACCTGGGAGCAGCCGTTCACCGACGGCCTCCTGAGCGGCGGCGCGGGGCCATGGAGCGGGGCGTGGCTGGCCGGCCTGCACCGGTTCCAGGCCACGACCGACCCGGTCGCCGTGGTCACCCCCGCCGCGGGCGCCCTCGCCGGCCGTCCGCTGACCACGGTCACCGTCCGCGGCGGCGACGGGATCGACGTGGTGCTGCTGCTCGGCGAGCCCGGCGCCGCCGCGGGTGACGTCCTCGCCGCCGGCATCGAGACGCCGCGCACGGCGCCGGGGGCCCTGTGGGGGCCCGGGATCAGCGTCGGCCGCGGCGGCGGCCCGCCCGGGCTGTTCCTGCAGCTACCGCGCTTCACCGTCGACGGCGGGCACGACCTGCTCGCCCACGCCGCACTGTTCGGCCTGCGCACCGCCACCGACGCCGGCCGCGGGCACTTTCCCGGCATCGGCCCGCAACCCCTGGCCGTGTCGCAGGGCGCGCAGGCAGCGACCGCCTCGTTCACCGCGCTCGGGTTCCGGGCCGCCGCGGTCACCGCGCTCGGCACCAGGGCCGGCGGGCGCATGCCCGAGGACCACGAGCAGGTCCACGTCGTGCTGGACCGGCCGTTCGGGTTCCTGACCGTGCACCGGCCGACCGGCCTCGTCCTGTTCGCCGGCTGGGTCGACGGGCAGGCCGTCCGCGCGCCGAACGGCACCCGGCTCTGAACCGGTGCCCGCATCAGCGACAATTCCGGCATTCGACGCGGTCCGCGTCACCGGCGCACTGACGAGCGTCACCGTCCGCGGCTGCGACGACATCGACGTGGTGCTGCTGCTCGGCCCCGGCGGCACCGCACTGCGGCTGCCCCGGTTCACCGTCGACGCCGGACACGACCTCCTCGACCAGGCGGACCTTCCTCACCGTGCACCGCCCGACCGGTACACGCCCCCACCTGAGCCGCGACATACTGCTCGCATGCGCAGGATCCTGGCGGCGGTGACGGTCCTGGCCGCCGTGGCGGGCTGTGCTCCCGGCGGCCTTTCCGCGGCGGCCGACCGCTCCTGGACCGCGGTGGCCGCGGGACCACTCTCAGCGCGGCACGACGCGCTCGGCGTGTGGGACGGCCGGCGGTTCCTCGTCGTCGGCGGATCGGCGGACCTGCCGTGCCCACCCAACGCGGACTGCGCGCCGGGCCCCGCCCTGACCGACGGCGCCGCCTACGACCCGGCGAGCGGCACCTGGCAGCCGATCGCCGCCGCACCCACGCCGCTGGGCCCCGGCGACCAGCTCGTCGCCGCCCAAGGCCGGGTCTACGCGCTGACCCGGGACGCGGCCTTCCTCGTGTACGACGGCGCCGCGTGGACGAGGCTTCCGCCACCGCCGGGTGCGGGGCAGCTGCTCGACGCGGGCGGCACGCCGGTGGTCGTGGCCGGGACCGACGAGCACGGCGCGACCGTGGACGCCGCGTTCGACGCCGCGACCGGCGCGTGGCGGGTGCTGCCCGACGACCCGCTCGGCCCGTCGTTCAACCGCATCGCGGTGTGGACCGGTGACCGGCTGCTGCTGGCCGCGGAGGACCTCGTCCCGGACCCCGGCGCCACCAAGCCGTCACTGGTGCGGCTGGCCACGCTCGACCCGGCGCTGACGACGTGGGCGGCACCCACCGGCACCGAGCTCCTGCACTCCAGCCTGGCGGTGGCGGCCGGCACGGTCGTCTGGACCGGCACCGGCCGCGCCGACGGCGGGCAGGTCGGCAACTGGGGCCGCTCCTATCCCGAGGGCGGCATGCTCACCGTCGCCACCGGCCAGTGGCGTCCCCTGCCGCAGCCGCCGCGGCCGGCCGGTCCGCTGCCGATCGACCCGGCGCTGAGCACCGGCGGCCGGGTCACGGTCGGCGGCCACCTGCTCGACCCGGCGACCGGCGGCTGGCTGCGCCTGCAGGACCCGCCCGGCGGCCGCCGCCTCGCCGCGACCCTGGTCGCCGGGCCCGACATGGTGTTCGTCTGGGGTGGCGCGGTGGAACGCGACGCCGGGACCAACCTCGGCGACGGCCACCTGCTGCGGGTCTAGACCGGCTCGTCCGTGGGGCGGCGCCAGCGGGCCGGGATCTCGCCGCGGGCCTGCATCTCCTTCCACTTCGCGAACGGGTCGTAGTCGACCTCCAGGGGCTCCTGCTCCGGGCGGTCGGCCTCGGGGACGTGCACGAGGTTGAGCCGGATGCGGGTCCACAGGCTGTTGATGCCGCGCATCGAGTCGACGAGCACGTCGGCGGGCTCCAGCAGCGGCCACACCGCCGGGTGCCGGGCCTTCCACCGCTCCAGACCCTCCAGGGCCTCGTCCTTCGTCGCGGCCCGGGCGATCTCGATCAGCGGCATGCTCGGCGCGCGGCGGCCCGTGCCCTTCTTCGCCGGCGCCTGCTTCTTGTACGTCGCCGCGAGCTCCAGCAGCGCCGTCAGGTCGCCGCGGGCGTCCTCGATGCCGGCCCACGCGTCAGTGCCGGTTTGCAGGCGGCCCGGCACGGACTCCATCGTGTACGCCGCGGGGTCGCACCCCGGCACCTCGTCCCAGGTGAGCGGCATGGAGACGCGGGCCTCCTCGGAGGGGCGCACCGAATACCCGGACGCCGTGGTGTGATCCTTCGCGTTCTGGTTGTAGTCGACGAAAACGCCGTGCCGCTCCTCCTTCCACCAGGCGCCGGTCGCGATGTCCGGGGCGCGGCGGGCCACCTCCCTGGCGAAGCCCTCCGCCGCCCGGCGCACCTCCGCGAACGTCCAGTTGGGGTGGATCCGGGCGTACACGTGGAACCCGCGCGAACCGGAGGTCTTCGGCCAGCCGACCAGCCCGTGGTCGGCGAGGACGTCCCGCGCGACGAGCGCCACCTCGACGACCTGCTCCCACGGCACGCCCGGCACCGGGTCCAGGTCGATGCGCAGCTCGTCGGGGTGATCGACGTCCTCGGCCAGGACCGAGTGGGTGTGCAACTCCAGGCAGCCGAGGTTGACGACCCACGCGAGCTGGGCGGCGTCACGCAGGACGACCTCCTCGGCGGTGCGGCCCGACGGGTACCGCAGCTGTGCCGTCTCGATCCACTCGGGGCGTTTCTCCGGCGCCCGTTTCTGGAAGAACGCCTCACCTTCGATGCCGTTGACATACCGCTTCAACGCCATCGGCCGCCCCCCGGCGCCGCGCAGGGCACCGTCGGCGACGGCGATGTAGTAGCGGACGACGTCGAGCTTGGTGCGGCCGGATTTCGGGAAGTACACCTTGTCGGGGTTGGTGACGGTCACCTCACGCCCGGCGACCTCGAGGACTTCCTTGCTGCTGCTCGCCATAGGCGAACCCTACTTGTCGGCGGTCGGATCCTCGCCCCGATCGAGGGCGTCCCAGAGCTCGGTCTGCGGGGCCTTCGTTGTGGTCTTGTCGGTGTGCCCGGCCTGCGGCCGGTCGTAGCGGGCGCTCATCTCCGGCCAGGTGTCGCTGTACCGGATGGTGAGCGCCCCCGCCGCGACGACGACCGCCGCCGCGACGATCGTCAGGACCGGCCAGCCCACGCCGATGCGGTGCCGCAGGGCCTCGATCACCGCACCGATGATGCCAATGCCGGCGACGGCGAGGAGTCCGCCGACGACGGTCCGCAACCGTCCTCTGGTCGCCAGGAGGGCACCGGCGCCGGCCAGGCCGACCGCCCCGAGCGCCGGCAGCCACGGCGACATCTCCGAGCCCGTGCGGTACTTCGTCGTCGGCGGCAGCGGCGACACCTGGTGCGTCATGATCGCGTCCCAGTTGCGGGTGGCGGCGAACAGCACGACCGCCGACGCGAGCGCGGTCGCGAGGGCCGTGACGGTCAGCCCCCTGCGTCCTTTCATCGGGCGGGCCGCAGGGTCTCGGCCGTCGCGATGGCGGCGAGGACGGCGGCGGCCTTGTTGCGCGTCTCCGCCTCCTCCGACAGCGGATCGGAGTCCGCGACGATGCCGGCGCCGGCCTGGACGTACGCCATCCGGTCCCGCATGAGCGCGGTCCGGATCGCGATCGCCGTGTCCATGTCGCCGCCGAAGCCGAAGTAGCCGACGACACCGCCGTACAGGCCGCGCCGGGTCGGCTCGAGCTCCTCGATGATCTCCATCGCCCGGACCTTCGGCGCCCCGGACAGCGTGCCCGCCGGGAACGTCGCCGCCAGGGTGTCGAACGCGGTCCGGTCGTCGTTGAGCTCGCCGACCACGGTGGAGACGATGTGCATGACGTGGCTGTAGCGCTCCACGGTCATGAACTCCGGCACCTCGACCGTCCCCGGTTTGCAGACCCGGCCCAGGTCGTTGCGGGCCAGGTCGACGAGCATCACGTGCTCGGCGCGCTCCTTCGGGTCCGCGAGCAGGTCCGCGGCCAGGGCGTTGTCCTCCTCCGGCGTCGCACCCCGCCACCTGGTGCCGGCGATCGGGTGCAGCAGCGCCCGCCGCCCGTCGACCTTGACGTGCACCTCCGGTGACGAGCCGACCACGTCGAAGCCGTCGAAGCGCAGCAGGTACATGTAGGGGCTCGGGTTCGTGGAGCGCAGCACCCGGTACACGTCGATCGGGTCGGCGTCGGTGGCCCGCTCGAAGCGCTGCGCGACCACGATCTGGAAGCACTCGCCGGCCCGGATCGCCTCCTTCGCGACCTCGACCGCCTTCGGGTAGCCACCGGCCGGCGTCCGGCTGACCACGTCACCGGGCCCGACCCGGTCCACTGTGGACACCATCGGCGGCGTCGGCCGGGACAGCGCCGTCGTCATCGCGTCGAGCCGGCCGATCGCCTGGTGGTACGCCGCGGCGACGGTCGCCTCGTCGGCGCCTACCTCAGGCAGGACGGCGTTGGCGATGAGCAGCGCCGCGCCCTCGAAGTGGTCCAGGGCCACCAGGTCCGTCGCCAGCATCATGCCGAGCTCGGGCTGCCCGAGATCGTCGACCGCCAGTTCCGGCAGCCGCTCGAAGCGCCGCACTGCGTCGTAGGACAGGAACCCGACGAGCCCGCCGGACAGCGGCGGCAGGTCGAGCCCCTGCAGGTCCGCGTCGTCGGCGGTCAGCGCCTCGATGGTCATTCGCAGCACCTGCGTCGGGTCGCCTTCGACGGGTACGCCGGCGGGCGGGTCGCCGAGCCAGTGCGCGCCGCCGTCCCGCTCGACCAGGGTCGCCACGCTGCGTACACCGATGAAGCTGTAGCGCGACCAGACCGCACCCGCGGCACCCGCGCCCTGCTCGGCGGATTCCAGCAGGAACGTGCCCGGCCCGCCGGCCAGCTTCCGGTACACCCCGACCGGCGTCTCCCCGTCGGCGAGCAGCCGCCGCGTCACCGGCACCACCCGGCGCTTCCTGGCAAGCTCACGGAACGTCGACTCGTCCGGCGACACCGCTCCTGTCGTCACTGTGCGCTCTCCAAGCTCAGCGGGGTGTAGAAGCAGCTGTGGTTGCCCGTGTGGCAGGCGGCGCCGGTCTGCTCGACCGTCACCAGCAGCGTGTCACCGTCGCAGTCGATCGCCACCGACCGCACGTGCTGGACGTGACCGGACGTTTCGCCCTTCACCCAGTACTCGTTGCGGCTGCGCGACCAGTACGTCGCCCGCCCCGTCGTCAACGTCCGATGCAACGCCTCATCGTCCATCCAGGCCAACATCAACACCTGCCCGGTGCCGTGCTCCTGCACGACCGCGGGCACCAACCCGGCCTCGTTGCGAAGCAAACGGTCCGCGACTTCTGGATCAAGGTTCGACGACACAACCGTAATTCTCCCGCACGGCCCTCTCTCGTCGGTTTGGGGTCTATGGCTGGTCGTGTTTGCGGAGTACCTTGACGGTGCGCCGCACGGAAGTCTGGGCGGTCGCTCATCCCTCCCCGCCTGCCGTCGGCCGACCCTCCTCGCCCGGGGGTCCCGCCTGCCGTTGGCTTGGCGGCACCGGGCCGGGCGCCGTTTGGCCTCCCGGCGTCCGCGACCCCAGCGCTGAGCCCACAGCAGTCTGAACGGGTGGCCCCTCCCCCCGTTCCGACCGAGCGGACGGAGGACCCGCCATGCATCCCAACTTCACCCCGCCGAACGACCAGTCGAGCCCCTCCCCGGAAGTCACACCCCCACCGGGCGTACCCGAGCAGCGCCAGCCCGTCGAGGACATCACCCCACCCGTCGAGGCCACCGCCGCCGCTGAGGCCGACACCCTCACCGACCCCGCCGACGTCCTCACCGACGAGCCGGCCGCGGAGGTGGTCACCGAGGCGGACGCCGAGCCTGCCCTCGCGGACACCGACGCGATCACGGTCGCCGTGCCGGACGACATCTCCGACATCGTCGGCCCGGCCACCGAGGACGCTTCCGCCTCCACCGACGAGGAGCCGGCCGCTGGGGTCGACGCAGACGCCGCCGAGT
Organism: Dactylosporangium sp. NPDC049525; assembly: GCF_040676755.1. Classification (NCBI taxonomy): domain Bacteria; kingdom Bacillati; phylum Actinomycetota; class Actinomycetes; order Micromonosporales; family Micromonosporaceae; genus Dactylosporangium; species Dactylosporangium sp. NPDC049525. The sequence goes on from NZ_JBFAPO010000003.1 coordinate 380,773, forward strand.
CCTCCCCGACCGCCGACCTCCAAGCGACGGACACCCTCGAAGCCGAACCCCTCGAAGCCGCCGAGACAGCCGAAGAGCCGGAAGCCGTCGAGACGGTCGAAGAGCCAGTGGCCGTCGAAGAGCCGGAAGCCGTCGAAGAGGTGGAGGCGGGCGAAGAGCCTGGGGCCGTCGAAGCGTCCGAGGCCGTCGAAGCGCCGGAAGCCATCGAAACGGTCGAAGACGCCGAGGCAGCCGAAGAGCCGGAGGCCGTCGAAGCGTCCGAGACGGTCGACGAGCCCGAAGCCCTCGACACGGTCGAAGACGCCGAGGCAGCCGAAGAGCCGGAGGCCGTCGAAGCGTCCGAGACGGTCGACGAGCCGGAAGCCATCGACGCGGTCGAGGAGGCGGAGGCCCTCGAAACGATCGAGCCTGAAGCCGTCGAGACGGTCGAAGAGGCGGAGGCAGCCGAGGAGCCGGAAGCGGTCGAAGCGTCCGAGGCGGTCGACGAGCCCGAAGCCCTCGACACGGTCGAGGCGATCGACGAGCCAGCAGCCGTCGAGGAGACCGAGACCGCAGAGCCCGAGGCCCTCGAAGAAGTCTCCGCCGAGGAGGCCGCCGTCGAGAACGAGCCCGCCGCGGAAGCCGACACCGTAGAGGCTGAAACCGCAGAGCCCGAGGCCCTTGAAGAGGTCTCCGCCGACGAGACCGCCGACGACGACGAGGAGCCCGCAGCGGAAGCGGCCGTCGAGGACGAGGTTGCCGTCGAGGAGCCAGCCGCCGAGTCGGAGTCCGACGAAGAGCCCGAGGCAGTAGTCGACGAGACCACCGCCGACGACGAAGCGGTCGCCGACGAACCGGAAGCTGTCGCCGACGAAGAGCCCGCCGAGGACGAGCCCGCCGCCGAAGCAGTCGCTGAAGAGCCCGAGGCCCTCGAAGAGGCCGCTGCCGACGAGGAGCCCGCCGAGGACGAGGAGCCCGCAGCGGAAGCGACCGTCGAAGACGAGGCTGCCGCCGAGGAGCCAGCCGCCGAGGCCGAGTCCGACGAAGAGCCCGAGGCAGTAGTCGACGAGACCACCGCCGACGACGAAGCGGTCGCCGACGAACCGGAAGCTGCCGCCGACGAAGAGCCCGCCGAGGACGAGCCCGCCGCCGAAGCAGTTGCTGAAGAGGCCTCCGCCGACGAGCCGGAAGCGGTCACCGAGGACGAGTCCGCCGAGGACGAGCCCGCCGCCGAAGCAGTCACCGAAGACGACGCATCGGTTACCGACGAGCCTGAAGCCGAGGCCGCCGTCGAAGCCGAGGCCACCACCGAGGACGAGGCCGCCGAGCCCGAAGCCGAGGCCGCGGTCGAGGAAGAGTCGGCAGCCGCCGAGGACGAGCCCGAAGCCGAAGCCGCCGCCGACGACGACGACACCGCCGAACCCGAAGCCGCTGCCGAAGACGCCGTCGCGGAGGACGCGGTCGCGGAGGACGCGGTCGCGGAGGACGCCGTCGCAGAGGACGAGCCGGCCGCTGAAGCCGACGTGGCCGGCGACGACGAGCCGGAGGCCGAGGCAGCGTTCGAGGCCGAAGCCGAGGCCACCGAGGACGCGGACGGAGACGCCGCCGAGGACGTCGTGGCGGAAGCCGGCGACGAGGCCGACGCCACTGCCGAGACGGACGACGAGCCGGACAGCACCGAGCCGGCCGCGGAGGCGGAGACTCCCGCCGATGTCCTGGCCGACGCGATCGACGCCGGCGTCGACAACTCCGACGAAGCCAGCACCGACGACGTCAACCTGGTTGCCGACATCGACGAACTGACCGCCGAGCCCGAAGCAGAAGCGGACGCCGAGGTTGCCGAGGCCGAGGTTGCCGATGCCGACGCTGAGGTCGCCGAGACCGACGCCGACGCCGAGGTTGCCGACGCCGACGCTGAGGTCGCCGAGACCGACGCCGACGCCGACGCCGACGCTGAGGTTGCCGACGCTGAGGCCGACACGGACGAGGCCGCCGCCGAACCCACCGCCGACGCCGAGGTCGAGGACGCAGCGGCAGAGGTCGAGGCGAGCGACGACGAAACCCCCGCCGATGTCCTGGCCGACGCGATCGACGCCGGCGTCGACAACTCCGACGAAGCCACCGCCGACGACGTCAACCTGGTTGCCGACATCGACGAGCTGACCGCCGAGCCCGAAGCCGAGGCAAGCGACGAAGCTGAGGCAAGCGACGAAGCCGACGACGAGCCGGCCGCCGAAGCCGCTGCCGCCGACGAGGACGCCGAAGCCACCGACGACGAGCCCGCAGCGGAAGCCGACGCTGAGCCGGCCGCCGAAGCCGACAGCGACGATGACGACGAGTCCGACGACGACACCGACGACGAGCCGGCCGCCGAGGCGACCGACACCGACGACGATGAGGACGAGGACGACGCGCCCGTCGCAGAAGCGGCCGCCGACGACGACGACGAAGACGTGGACGAGGTCGACGAGGAGCTCGAGTACGCGGCCGCCGCTGCCCTCCCGCTCCGTCCCGGTGACATCGCCGAGCAGCGGATCGTGTTGTGGAAGCCGAAGCGGGCGGACAAGTTCCGTTCGCGGCTGGTGAAGGCGGAGTCGAAGTTCGTCGACGACCCGGTGAAGGCGCTGACGCGGGCGTCCGCGGTGGTGAGTGACGCCATCGAGACACTTGCCGAGAAGTTGCAGGAGCAGCAGCTCGCGATCGACCCGCACCGGTCGTCGAAGAACCCCGACACCGAGGCGCTGCGGGTGGCGTTGCGGCAGTACAAGGAGTTCCTGGAGCGCGTGCTCGCGCTCTAGCCACCAACCCAGCAAGGCGACAACGGGGCGGACCGGTCATCGGTCCGCCCCGATTTTCGTGTTTGACGCACGTCCAAGATTTCATCTACCGTTGAGTTCATCAACCGTTGAGTTATTTCCCTGACCGGAGGAATCGAAGATGACCAACGCGATCGAGGTGGAACACCTCGTCATCGCGCGCGGCAAACGGCGGGTGTTGCACGACTTCACCTGCTCGGTGCCCAGCGGGAGCGTCACGGGGTTGCTCGGACCGAGCGGCAGCGGCAAGACCACGTTCATGCGCGCGGTCGTCGGCGTGCAGAAGATCGTCAGTGGCACGGTCACGGTGCTGGGGCACCCGGCCGGGTCGAAGCCGCTGCGGGACAAGGTGGGCTACCTCACGCAGGCGCCGAGCGTCTACGCCGACCTGACCGTCAAGGAGAACGCGCGATACTTCGCCTCGCTGTACGGGCTGGGCGCCGCCGAAGCCGACGCGGCCGTGTCCGACGTGGGCCTGAGCCAGGCGAAGGACCAGCTGGTCGGGACCCTGTCGGGCGGGCAGCGGGCCCGTGCCTCGCTCGCCTGCGCGATCGTGAGCAAGCCGCAACTGCTGGTGCTGGACGAGCCCACCGTCGGGCAGGACCCGGTGCTGCGCAACGAGCTGTGGCAGCGGTTCCACGCCCTGGCGAAGGCCGGCTCGACGCTGCTGGTGTCGAGCCACGTGATGGACGAGGCGGGGCGCTGCGACCGGCTCCTGCTGATCCGCGAGGGGCTGCTCATCGCCGACGAGTCCCCCGCCGCGGTGCGGGAGCGGGCCGGCACCGACGATCTGGACGAGGCGTTCCTGCGGCTGGTGCAGGCGCAGGAATCAGTGCAGGAATCAGACAAAGAGAAGGTGGCCTGAGTCATGTCCGCTCGTTTGACGTTCGCGACCGCCGGCCGCATCCTGCGACAGCTCAGGCACGACCGGCGCACGATCGCGCTGATCATTGTCGTGCCGACGGTGCTGCTGACGCTCCTGCGCTACCTGTACGACACCAACCCGCTGCTGTTCGACCGCGTCGGCCTGATCATGCTGGGCGTGTTCCCGCTGGTGATCATGTTCCTGCTGACCAGCGTGGCGATGCTGCGGGAGCGGACCACCGGGACCCTTGAGCGGCTGCTCACCACGCCGATCGGCAAGGTCGACATCCTCGTCGGCTACGGCATCGCATTCGCCGTCGCCGCAGCGGTGCAGGCAACGATCGCGTCGGCACTCGCGTACCTCATCCTCGGCCTCGACACGCTCGGGCCGGCGTGGCTCGTCGGCGTGATCGCGGTCGGCAACTCGGTCCTCGGCATGGCGCTCGGCCTGCTGGTCAGCGCGTTCGCCAACAGTGAGTTCCAGGCGGTGCAGTTCATGCCGGCGGTGGTCCTGCCGCAGGTGCTGCTCTGCGGGCTGCTGCAGCCCCGCGACCAGATGGCCGGCTGGCTGCAGGCGATCAGTGACGTCCTGCCCATGTCCTACGCGGTACAGGCACTCACCGAGCTCGGCGCGCACACCGAACCTACCGGTGTCATGTGGCGGGACCTCGGCGTCATCGTCGGATGCGTCATCGTGGCACTCTTGCTCGGGGCAGCAACGCTCCGCCGGCGTACCCCCTGAGCGATCGGCACCACCAAGGACGGAAAGAGGCACATGGCACGCACCGGACGACGCCCCGGCAACCAGGACACCCGCCAGGCGATCCTGAGCGCCGCCCGCCAGGCGTTCGCCGAGCGTGGATACGACGGGGCGTCCATCCGCCAGATCGCCACCAGCGCCGGGGTCGACCCGGCGCTGGTGCACCACTATTTCGGCGCGAAGGACAAGCTCTTCCTCGCCACGATGGAAGCCCCGATCGACCCGGGCGAGCTGATCCCGAAGATCTTCGAGGCCGGCCTCGACGGCATCGGCGAGCGGCTCGTCCGCACGTTCCTGGGCGTGTGGGACTCACCTGCCGGCTCCTCGGCGGCGGCGCTGTTCCGCAGCGCGCTGCAGCACGAGTGGTCCGCACGGATGCTGCGCGAGTTCCTGGTGACCCAGGTCCTGCGCCGGGCGATCGGTCACCTGCAGCTCGACCCCGCCGAGGCCCCGCGCCGCGCCGCGCTGGTCGCGTCGCAGATGGCGGGCATCGTCATGGTCCGCTACATCCTGAAGGTCGAGCCGATGGCATCCATGTCGCAGGACGAGATCGTGTACAGCATCGCGCCGACGATCCAGCGGTACCTCACCGAGCCGCTGCACACGCCCGCACCGGTCGCCGGCGACTAGTCGTCGACGTCGGCGCAATGCACTCTGGCCTGCGGCGTCAGGAGCAGCCCGACCAGCCCGGCGGCGCAGCACATCGGCACCACCGCGAACGGCAGCGGCGCCGGTAGCAGCCATGTCAGCAGCGGCGCCATCGTGCCCACGAACGTCCAGAACACCAGGCTCGCCAGCCACGCCCAGTGCTCGCCCCGCTTGATCCGCGTACCGAGAAACACCAGCACCACGGCAAGCGGAAACAGGAACAGCACCGCGTTGAAGAACAGCACGAAGTCGAGGTATCCGGTGCCGCCCTGGTTGGCCGGATCGACCTGCATCCCGGACAGCAGCACCCCCAGCGCGGTGAGCGCAAGGGTCAGCATGACGCCGCCGATCGCATTGAACCCTGTCACCGCGACCCGGACCTGCATCGGCACGTATCGACGCCCCCCGGCTGGCACAACAGCCACTGTAGGTCCTGCGCCCCACGTCATCACCCTCGACGCGCGGCACCTCCATCGATCGCCGGCCCGCACGTGTACTCCCAGCGCCACCGTGCCGCCGAATCTTCGACAACCCGGTGGATCGGTGGTCGCCGGCGAACAGCAATCCGCCGGGTTTGTGGGAAGTCCCGCAAGCCCCACCCACGGAAGCCCCGATGCAAGGGCCGCCCAATACAAGCCTCCGCAAACCGCCCGGCACGAGCCCGCACTGCCTGCACGCCCTACCCGGCACGAACCCACGCCGCCCGCACCGCCCTGCCCAGCACAAGGCCACGCCGCCCTGCCCAGCACGGGCTCACGCTGCCCCGCACTGCATGAGCCCGCCCGACACAGGCCCCGGCAGCCCGCCCAACACAAGCACCGCAGCATCGCAGCCCGCACCGCGCAAGCCCCGCACGGCGTGCGGCGACCACGGGCTCCGCCGACACCGGCACGAACCGCCGACACAACGCTCCAAGGCCAGCCAGCCCCCTCCGCCGCTCGCCCATGGCGAACCCACGCAGCGAAATCACGCAGCGAACCCACGCAGCGAAATCGCACGGCGACCCGGCACAGCGGCCCCGCGGACCCAGCAGCCTCCGAGTCCCGAACCGGCCCAAACACGAACGCTCAGCACCCGCGAACCGCCGGCGCAACGCTCCAAGGCCAGCCGGCCCCCTCCGCCGCCGCCCACGGCGAACCCGCATAGCGACTAGCGCAGCGAAATCACGCGGCCACCCACAGCGCCCCCGTGGCGCCCCGCGGACCCGGCAGCCTCCAAGCCCGAACCGACCCAAGGCAGCCGGCCGCGACCAAAAGAACGCGACCAAAGGCATCGCGAACGATGGAAACGGTCAGCGGGTCTGTTCGAGCCAGGACGCGTACAGCCGGGCGTAAATCGAGTCCGCGTCGGTGACGAGCTCGGCGTGCGGCCCCCGCTGCACCACATGCCCCTTGTCCACGACGATGACCTCGTCGGCGCTCTGCGCGGTCGACAGCCGGTGCGCGATCGCGATCGTCGTCCGCCCCCGGGTCACCGCGTCGAGGGTGCGCTGGAGCCGGACCTCGGTCGCGGGGTCGACGGCGCTGGTGGCCTCGTCGAGCACGAGGAGGTCAGGGTCGGCGACATACGCGCGGGCCAGGGCGACCAGCTGCCGCTCACCCACCGACAGTGCCTCGCCGCGCTCGCCGACCTCGGTCTGCAGCCCGTCGCTGAGCCCGTCGACCCAGTCGATCAGGCCGAGCTCCGTGAACGCCAGCTCCAGGTCGACGTCGCTGAGGTCGGGCCGGGCGAAGCGGACGTTGTCGGCGACGGTCGCGTCGAAGAGGAACCCGTCCTGCGGGACCATGACGACGCGGCTGCGCAGCGACTCGAACCGCACCTCGGTCAGCGGCACCCCGGACAGCAGCACGCTGCCGGTGCTGGGGTCCATGAGCCTGGTCAGCAGCTTGGCGAACGTGGTCTTGCCGCTGCCGGTCTCCCCGACGACGGCGACGCGGGTGCGGGCGGTCACGGTCAGGTCGACGTCGGTGAGGACCTCGGGGCCGTCCGGATACGCGAAGTGCACGTGGTCGAACCGTACGTCGACCGCGCCCTCGGGCAGGTCCCGGCCGGCGGCGCCGGGGTCGGCGACGTCCGGTGACGTCTCGATGATGTCCAGGACGCGGCGCCAGCCGGCGATCGCGTTCTGTGCCTCGTTGAGCACCTCGGTGGCGACCTGCACCGGCTGGACGAACAGCGTGGCGAGGAACAGGAACGCGGTCAGCTGGCCGATGCTCAGCTGCCCGTCGACGCCGAGCAGGGTGCCGATGACGATCACACTGCCGAGCGCGAGCCCGGCCGCGAACTCACCGAAGCTCATGCTGATGACGTTGTTCGTCTGCGCGCGGAACTGGGCCCGGCGGCTGCGGTCGATGGCCGTGTCGAGCCGCTCGGCGGTGCGGTGCTGCACGCCGTAGGCCCGCACGACGGGGGCGCCGACGACGCTCTCCGCGATCGCGCCGAGCATCGCGCCGATGCTCTCCCGCACGTCGAGATAGAGCACGCTGAGCCGGCGCTGGAAGTGCCGCACGACGATGACCAGCGGCGCGAACGCGACGATGACGACCAGCGTCAGCTGCCACGAGTAGAAGAACATCACGGCGGTGGTGACGATCAGCTGCCCGAGGCTGATCAGGAAGATCAGGCCGCCGAACTGCAGGAACTGGCTGATCTGGTCGACGTCGCCGGTGACCCGGGAGACCAGCGCGCCGCGCCGCTCCGACTGCTGGTGCAGCATCGACAGATCGTGGATGTGCCGGAACGTGCGGGTGCGGATGCCGGCGAGCGCCGTCTCGCTGACGGTGAACAGCCGCACGTTCATCATGGCCGCGCTGAGCATCGTCAGGAACAGCACGCCGGCGGTGATCGACACGATGACGGTGAGCATGCCGACGTCGGGCCCGCCGGGCGCGCGCAGCCCCTTGTCGATGCCCTGCTGGATGGCGACCGGGATCGCGACCCGGCCGGCGGTGGCGAGCACGGCGAGCCCGAGCGTGCCGGCCAGCCCGGTGAACAGCTCCGGCGACAGGCTCAGCCCGCGCCGCAACACCCCCGGCTTGGCGACCTCGGTCCCCTTGGCGTCCAGAACCGTGGTCATGCGGTCACGCTCTCCTCGTCGTCGAAGACGTGCTCCCGTTCCTTCTCCGCCTCGGCCTTCTCGTAGGCCGTGACGAGGTCGGCGTAGCCGGGGACGGTGGCGAGCAGGTCGGCGTGGGTGCCGCGGGCGGCGACCCTGCCCCGCTCCAGGTAGACGACCTCGTCGGCGAGGGCGATCGTGGCCCGCCGATACGCCACCACGAGGATCGAGGCCTGCCGGTCGTCGTCGCGACGCAGCGCGGCGAGGATCGCCGCCTCGACGCGCGGGTCGACGGCGCTGGTCGCGTCGTCGAGGACCAGCAGTCGCGGCGCGCCGGCCAGGGCCCGGGCGATGGTGAGCCGCTGCCGCTGCCCGCCGGACAGTGACGTGCCGCGCTCCCCGACCTTCGTGTCGAGGCCGTCGCCGAGCTGGCCGACGAACCCGTCGGCCTGGGCGAGCCGCAGCGCCGACCAGGCGGCCTCGTCGTCGACGGGGTCGCCAGCGGCGGTGCGCCGGTCGAGCGTCACGTTGCCCCGCACGGTGTCGTCGAAGACGAACGGCACCTGGGCGACCAGCGCGACGGTGCCGACGAGCGCCTCCTGGGTGAGCTCGCGGGCGTCGACGCCGTCGAGGCGGACCGCGCCGCGGTGCGGGTCGACCAGGCGGGCGGCGAGACCGGCGACCGTCGACTTGCCGGAGCCGGTCGAGCCGACGAGCGCCACGGTGCGCCCGGCCGGCACGTCGAACGTGACGCCGCTGAGCACGTCGGCGCCGCGCTCGCCGTCGGCGCCGGCATAGGCGAAGTGGACGTCGTCGAAGCGCAGCGCGGCCGGTTTGTGCAGCTCCGGCAGCGCGGTCGAGCCGTAGACCATATCGCCCTCGGCGTCCAGCACGTGCCGGATCCGCTCCCAGCCGACGACGCTGCGGGGCAGCTCGGCGAGGACCCAGCCGATGGCCCGGACGGGGAACGCGAGGACCGTGAACAGGAACGCGACGCTGACCACCTCGGACACGTCGACCGCGCCCTGCCGGAAGCGCAGGCCACCGACGACGAGCACGGCGAGGGTGCCGATGCTCGGCAGCGCGTCGAGCACCGGGTCGAACGCGGCCCGGACCCGCCCGACCTGGATCGTGGCGTCGCGCAGCTCGACCGTCTTGGCGGAGAACCGCTCGGTCTCGGCGGCCTCCCGGCCCATCGTCTTGACCACGAGCGCGCCGTCGAAGCTCTCGTGCGCGACCGCGCTCACCTCGGCCCGCAGCTGCTGGGCTCTGGCGACGCGGGGCGCCATCCGGCGCGAATAGGCGACGTTGACCCCGAGCAGCGTGGGGAAGATCGCGACGCCGACCAGCGCGAGGGCCCAGTCGGTGGCGAAGAGGGAGACGATCGCGGCGACGAGCATGACGACGGTGCCGACCGCCATCGGGAACGGCGCGATCGGATACCACGCGGACTCGACGTCGGCGTTGGCATTGGACAGCAGCGTGCCGGTCGCGTGCCGCTGGTGCCACTCGAGGGGCAGCCGCAGGTAGCGCCGGGTGACGGCCTGCCGGTAGCGCGCCTGGAGGCGGAACTGCATCGCGCCCGCGCCGAGCCGGCGGCCGAAGATGCCGATGATCTTGCCGAGGCTGACCGCGAGGATCGCGACGCCGCCGAGCAGCAGCGTGCCGAACGTGACGTGCCGCTCGTCGATCGCGGGCAGGGCGATCTCGCCGACCACCCAGCCGGAGACGAACGCGGTGGCGATGGTGAGCAGGCTGAACACCACGCTGCCGACGACCGAGATCGCGAACATGTGAGGCTCGTCACGAACGGCCCGGCCGAGCACCCACAGCCCCTTGAGGAGCACCTTGCCGCTGGTCACGTTCCGCCCTCCGTAGCATCCGGCCGGTAAGTCGCCCCGACCGTCTGCAACCTTACCGACGGGGTACGACAGAAACCGGCCCCGACGGAACCCCGCTAGCGTTACGTGCATGACTTCCTTCGCCCGGGCCGAACGCCTGGCGCTCGCCGACACCCTCCTCGCCGCCGGTCCCGACGCACCGACGCTCTGCGACGGCTGGACCACCCGCGACCTCGCCGCGCACCTCGTGCTGCGGGAGCGCCGCCCGGACGCGGCCGCCGGCATCCTGATCACGGCGGTGAAGCATCACACGAAGAAGGTCCAGGACCGCCTGGCCGCGGGCGACTACGCGGCACTGGTCGACAAGGTCCGCAGGCCGGCCCTGTGGGTGCGCCCGACCTTCGCCGACGAGGCCGTCAACATCACCGAGTTCCTCGTCCACCACGAGGACGTGCGCCGCGCCGTGCCGGGCTGGACCCCGCGCACCCTCGACGCCGCCTACGAGCAGGCGCTCGCCGGCCGCGTCAAACAGTCGGCGCGCCTGTCGACCCGCCGCTTCCCGGCCGCGATCACGGTCCAGCCGCAGCACGGCACACCGTTCACCGTCGGCAAGGGCGGCGACGCGCTGCACGTACACGGGAAACCGTCGGAACTGCTCCTGTTCTTCACCGGCAGGCAGTCGGAAGCGGACGTCACCGTGACGGGTCCGGACGCCCTCGCGGACAAGCTCAAGGGTGCCCGCCTCGGATTGTGACGCGGCACACCCGCTGGGTCTTGAATCTGGTTCCAGATAAGGGATTGAGCATTCCACTACGTTTCGGTTTCGGGTCTAGCCGGTAACGCGACCAACCATTTACCCTCCAGTAACCGACGGGACGTGATGCCAGTCACCGTTACGTCCACGCCAGCCTCGGAGGCCTTCCACATGACCAAGCGGCTCGAACTGCCCTACCGCTCGATCCCGGACATGTTCCTGCACCGCGTGGCCGAGACCCCGGACAAGCGGGCGTTCGGCAAGCCCGCCGCCGACGACGCGGGCGACCCCGTCTGGCTCACCTGGCGCGAGGTCGACGCGCAGGCCCGCGCGATCGCGGCCGGTCTCACCACCCTCGGCGTGCAGCCCGAGGACCGCGTCGGCATCCTCGCCAACACCCGGCTCGACTGGATCCTCGCCGACCTGGGCATCATGCTCGCCGGCGCGGCCACCACCACGGTGTACCCGACGACCGAGCCCGAGGACGCGGTCTACATCGTCACCGACTCCGGCTCGAAGGTGCTGTTCGCCGAGAACGCCGCCCAGGCCGCCAAGGTCGACGGCGCCGACCTGCCCGACCTGGTCGCGATCGTGCTCATCGACGGCGTCCCCAGCGGCGCCGAGCAGAAGAAGACGCTGTCCCTGGCCCAGCTGGAGGAGGCCGGGCGCGCCGCGATCGACAACGACCCCGAGCTCATCGAGCGGATCGTCGCCGGCATCCAGGGCGACCAGCTCGCCACCCTGATCTACACCTCCGGCACGACCGGCCGTCCCAAGGGCGTCGAGCTGATGCACCTCGGCTGGGTCTGGCAGGGCTACACCCAGATGGACATGGGCCTGCTGACCGCCGATGACCTGCAATACCTGTGGCTGCCGCTGTCACACTCGTTCGGCAAGACCCTGCTGTGCGGGATCGTCTACGTCGGGCTCCCCACCTACGTCGACGGCCGCGTCGACAAGCTCATCGACAACCTCGGCAAGATCCAGCCGACGATCATGTGCGCCGCGCCCCGCGTCTTCGAGAAGGTCTACAACCGGGTCGTCACCGGCGCCCAGGCCGACGGCGGCGCCAAGTTGAAGATCTTCACCTGGGCGGTGAAGGTCGGCAAGCAGGCCTCCGCGGAGCGCCTCGCCGGCCGCCAGCCCGGCGGCATGCTCAAGGTCCAGGCCGGCATCGCCGACAAGCTGGTCTTCAGCAAGCTCCGCGCCCGCCTCGGCGGCAAGATGCGCGCCATGGTGTCCGGCTCCGCGCCGCTGTCCAAGGAGATCGGCGAGTTCTTCTTCGCCGCCGGCCTGCCGATCCTGGAGGGCTACGGCCTGACCGAGACGTCCGCCGGCTCGTTCGTCAACCGGGAGGACGCGCCCCGCATCGGCACCGTCGGGCAGGCCCTCGGCGACCTCGAGGCCAAGCTCGACACCGACGGCGAGATCCTGCTCAAGGGCACCCCGATCATGCGCGGCTACCACAACCTGCCCGACGAGACCGCCGCCTCCTTCACCGACGACGGCTGGTTCCGCACCGGCGACATCGGCGAGTTCGACGCCGACGGCTACCTGCGCATCACCGACCGCAAGAAGGACCTGATCAAGACCTCCGGCGGCAAGTACGTCGCGCCGAGCCACATCGAGGGACTGTTCAAGTCGGTCTGCCCGTACACCTCCCAATGCGTCGTCGTCGGCCAGGCCCGCAACTACGTCACGATGCTGGTCACCCTCGACCCCGACGCCATCAAGGGCTGGGCGGACGGCACCCCGCTCGCCGGCAGGTCCTATGACGAGATCGCCGCCTCACCCGAGGCGCACGCCCTCGTCGAGGGCTACGTCAAGGAGCTCAACGCCAAGCTCAACCGCTGGGAGACAGTGAAGAAGTTCACCATCCTCAGCCGCGACCTCTCCATCGAGGACGGCGAGCTCACACCGTCGCTCAAGGTCAAGCGCCGCGTGGTCGAGAAGTCCTTCGCATCGGACATCGACCGCATGTACGCGGGGTCGCTCGCCGAACTCTGATCACACCCCACAGTGTCATGGCCTCCGGGATCCGCCACCCCGGAGGCCATGACGCTTTCAGCGCCAAACGCAGCGCCAAACCGCATGGCTCCGGTCCGTCGTGGGCGCGACCGCCGCTCCCGTCAGCCACCGGTCAGGCCTTGACGGCCTTCCCTGCCACCTCCGCGCACAGTTGCGCCGCCGCGACCTGCCGGCCGCGACAAACCCGCGGCCGTGACCGGCCGCGACGCGACCTGCCGGCCGCGAACACCCCGAAGCCAGTTGACCTTGGAGACTTTGACTGCCTATAACCAGTCAAAGTCTCCAAGGTCAACTGGTCGGCTCAGGCGACGACGACCGGGGACGACCAGGCGTGGCGGCGCGGGCGGTCCAGGTCCGCGCGGGCGGCGGCAAGGCGGCGGACCGCCTCGACCAGATCGGCTTCCGGCAGCGTGTACGGCAGCCGCAGGAACCGCTCCATCGTCCCGTCCGCACCGAACCTCGGCCCCGGCGCGACCCGCACCCCGAGCTCCTCCGCGGCCCGGGCGAGGGCACTGGACACCGGCGCGTCCAGCTCGACCCACAGCACCATGCCACCGCCCGGCAGCACGAACCGCCAGTCCGGCACCTCGGCACGCAGCGCGGCGGCGAGCGTGTCCCGGCGGGCCAGGAGCTGCCGGCGACGCGCGGCGACGATCGCCTCCCGGCGGCGCAGCAGCTGCACGGCGACGAGCTGGTCGAGCACCGGCGAGGCCATGTCGACGCCGACCCGGGCGGCGGCGAGCCGGGCGATCAGCGGCGCCGCGCCACGCACCCAGCCGATGCGCAGGCCACCCCAGTACGGCTTGCTCATCCCGCCGATCGTGAGGACCCGCGCGCTGCGGTCGAACGCGGCCACCGACGGCGGCATCGTGACATCGTCGAGGGCAAGGTCGACGAACGACTCGTCGATGATCAGGTCCGTGCCGGCGGCGTGCGCGGCGGACGGCAGCCGCTCCCGCAGGGCCGTCGGCATGAGGTGGCCGGTCGGGTTGTGGAAGTCCGGGATGAGGTACGCGACGCGCGCCTGCGCCGCCCGGACCGTCGACAGCAGCAGGTCCTCCTCCCAGCCGTCGGGGCCGATCGCGTAGGCGCTGATCCGGGCCCGGCTGGCGGTGAACGCGCTCAACGCGTTCGGATACGTGGGTGTCTCGACCAGGGCCCGCTGCCCGGGCGCGACGAGCAGGCGTAGCAGCAGGTCGAGGGCCTGCTGCACGCCGCCGGTGACCATGACCTGGTCAGGGTCGGTCGGCAGGCCCCGCTCGGTGTAGCACTGTGCGATCGCCTCCCGCAGCACCGGCAGGCCCATCGGCTGGTATCCGGCGCCGAGTGTGTAAGGGGCGAGGGCGGCGACCGCCTCGGTGGCGGCCTCGGCGAGCTCCGCGGGGGCGGGCATCGCGGCGCAGCCGAGGTCGATGAGGTCGGCGTCGTCGCTCGGCGTCCACAGTCCGGACGTGCCGACGCGGTGGCCGGCGGGCAGCGCGGTCCAGCTGCCGGCGCCGCGGCGGCTGCTGAGGTGGCCGCTGTCGCGCAGCTCACGGTAGGCGGCGGTGACCGTGGTCCGGCTGATGCCGAGCGCGGCGGCGAGCTCCCGCTCCGCGGGCAGCCGCACGCCCAGTGCCAGGCGGCCGTCGATGAGCAGGCCACGGACGGCGTTGGCGAGCACCACGTATTCGGGGCGGCGGCCGGCGGGGCCGCGGACGCCGACGGCGACCTGCCAGGCGTTGAGCATGCGGGCCAGTTGGGCGCCGCGGACGATCGCTGACAAGGCCAGTCCTCCTCAATTGGCTCTTTGCACGTGACGGATTGGCCTTAGGGTGGCATGCATGGACGCCCCAGGCAAGACCAATCCCATTCCCCTGCGTCACCGTTTCGGGCGTCGCTTCGTCCAGTTGCAGGCCGGTCTGCTGGTGTACGGGGCGAGCCTCGCCCTCCTCGTGCGGGCCCATCTGGGGCTGGACCCGTGGGACGTGTTCCAGCAGGGGATCTCCCGACATACCGGGCTGAGCTTCGGCACCGTGGTCTGCGCGGTCGGCGCGCTCGTGCTGCTGCTGTGGATCCCGCTGCGCCAGCGGCCGGGGCTCGGCACGATCAGCAACGTCGTCGTCATCGGCGTCGCCGCCGACCTCGCCCTGCGCGTCGTGCCCGACGCCGAGGCGTGGTGGCTGCGCGGCGCGCTGATGGTCGGCGGTGTGGTGCTCAACGCCGCCGCGACCGGCCTCTACCTCGGCGCGCGCCTGGGACCCGGCCCGCGCGACGGCCTCATGACCGGACTGTCGCAGCGCTTCGGCTGGCTGTCCATCCGGGTGGCCCGCACCTCGATCGAGCTGACCGTGCTCGCCGCGGGATTCCTGCTCGGCGGCACCGTCGGCGTCGCGACCGTGCTGTACGCGTTCGGCATCGGCCCGCTCACGCAGCTGTTCCTACCGGTGTTCGCGGTCCGGGACCCTGCGCCGGTGGCAGCGGCTCCCGCACTGGCCTGACGCGCACCGCGCCGAGCAGCACACCGCCGAGGATGGCGGCGCCGCCGGCGGCGTCGTACCAGTGGATCCGCTCGCCGAGCAGCAGCGCCGAGGACACGATGGCGAACACCGGGGCCAGCGCGGCAAACGGCGCCACCGTCCCCGCGTCGTAGCGGGCGATGAGCCGCCCCCACACGCCGAAGCCGAACAGCGTGCTGAGGTACGCGATGTACGCGATCGCGCCGACGGCCGTCAGGTCCAGGCCGGTCACGGTGTGCCAGACGGCGGCCGGCCCGTCGACGGCAAGGGTCAGCACCACCAGGGGCGGGGTCGCGACCGCGCTCACCCACACCATGAAGTTGAGCATGTCGGTCGCCTTCGCCTTGCGCATCGCGATGTTGGCCAGGCCCCAGGCCGCGCCGGCCGCGACGACCAGCAGGAACGCGCCGAGCGGCCGGTCCAGTCCGAGCTGCGAGGCGATCAGCACGATCCCCGCCCCGGACAGGGCGACCCCGGCGACGCGCCGCTTGCCCGGCCGGTCGCGCAGCAGTACCACGGCGAACACCAGCGTGAAGACCGCCTGGCTCTGCAGGACCAGCGCCGACAGCCCCGACGGCAGTCCGGCCGCCATCCCGGCGAACAGCAGCGAGAACTTCACCACGCCGAGCGCCACGCCGGTCGCGATCACCCACCGCCACGGCACCTTCGGCCGGCCGACCAGCAGCACCGCGGGCAGCGCCGCCACCCCGAAGCGCAGCGCGCAGAACAGCAGCGGCGACATGCTGGACAGCCCCACGTGGATGACCACGAAGTTCACGCCCCAGATGGCCGAGACGAGGATCGCCAGGGCGACGTCACGATGCTTCATGCGTCGATCGTCGGCGCAGTACATCGTGAAGCACCATCGAAAGGTTCTACAACTTCGTTGTAGCATCGCTTCATGCTTGACCTGCCGCGGCTCCAGGCGCTGCGGGCCGTGGCCACGTTCGGCACGGTCACGGCGGCCGCCGGCGCCCTGCACTGCACCCCGTCGGCGATCTCCCAGCACCTCGCGAAGCTCGAACGCGAGACCAGGAGCACTCTCGTGGAGAAGGACGGGCGCCGGTTGCGGCTCACCGAGGCCGGCCGGGTCCTCGTCGAGCACGCCGGACGGATCCTCGCCGTCGTCGAGGAGGCCGAGGCCGCCCTCGCCGCCCACCAGGAGACCGTGTCCGGGCACCTGAGCATCGCCTCGTTCCCGACCGCGTGCCGTGGGCTGCTGCCGCACACGCTGCGCAGCCTCGCCGTCGACCATCCGCTGCTGGAGCCGACCCTGCAGGAGAGCGACCGGGAGGCCGGCTTCGACGGCATCCTGCGCGGCACCATCGATGTGGCCGTCATCGACGAATGGCTCGACATGCCCGCCACGTATCCGGCCGGGGTGGCCAGCCTCGAGCTCGGCCTCGACGTCGGCGACCTGATCCTGCCGGTGGACCATCCCCTGGCCGCGGCCACCGGCGCCGTCGAGCTGGACGCGTTGCGCGGCGAGCGGTGGATCGCCTCGAAGCCCGGCACCGTCTGCCACGAGTGGCTGCAGCGGATGCTGCCCGGCGTCCGCGCGACGATCCTGGTCAACGAGTTCGAGACCCAGCTGACGTTCGTGGCCGAACGTCTCGGCGTCGCCTTCGTCCCTCGGCTGGCCCGCAGCACCCTCCCGCCGGGCGTCGTGGCCCGCCCGATCACCCCCGAGGCGGCCCGCCGCGTCAGCGTCGCCTGGCGCGCCGCGTCCGGCGGCCGCCCCGCGATCGGCGCGACCGTGACCGCCCTGCGCGAGGCCTGGTCACACCGCGACCACTGGGCCGGCGACCTGTCCATTCACGTCGTATAACCGCAGCTCAGCACCGGTTCCACCGGATGATCGTTCACTCACTCGATTCATTTCTGCGCGTTTCGCCGGCGCCCCTTACATTGATGTCATGGCCATCTTCGGACGCACCCGCACAGCCACCGGCGCAGGCGTCCTGGCGACGCTGCTCCTGGTCCTGATCTTCGGCAACCAGATCTTCTCAGAATGGGCAGACCGCCACGCGAACACGAACACGGTGTGGGGCTGGTTCCTCAAGCTGCTCACCTGGCCACGCTGGTGGCTCGTCCCCCGCGACGACTCCGGCAACGCCGCCCGCGAACTGCTCGCCAACGACCTCAAGGCCCTCCTGCTGGTCCTGTTCACGGCCCTGATCCTGGCGGTGGCCGGCCGCTCCATCGTCACCGGCGGCGGCGCGTTCATCCTCGGCTGGGCGGCCCTGATCTTCGGCGCGGCACTCGCCGCCTTCGCCACCGACTTCATCACCGCCCACCCGACCCTGCTGAGCGCGTTCGCCGCCGCCGCGGCCGCCGCCGGCTACGGCCTGTTCGTCGGCTGGATCGTCGGGATCGCCGTCACCACCGGCAAACGCGGCGACTAGCTGTCTCCGGGCGCGGGCTGCTCCGAGCTCCGGCTACTCGGAACAGCCCGCGAACCGGGCGAAATGCCCGCCCGCGGGTCGCGCGCACGTCCAGGTCGCCGCTGTCCACGCAACGCGGAGGCGACGGCGCCTGCGAAAAGGGCACCCCGAAGCTGCCCTTCGATCCCGTCCACCGCTCCACAGGCCGCCGGTCGCGGCACGGCACGGCGCGGTGCGATCCAGCCCGGTCCGCCGGTCGCGGCGCGGCGCGATCCGGACCGCCGGTCGCGGCGCGATCTGGTCCGGTCCGCCCGTCGCGGCGCGGCGCGGTTCGGACCGCCGGTCGCGACACGATCCGGTCCGCTGGCCGAGACACCGGTCGCGGCGCTATCCAGGCCGCCGGTCGCGGCGCTATCCAGGCCGCTGGCCGAGACGCCGGGTGCGGTGCCGTCCGAGGCGGCAGCCCGGTCAGCGAACGGGGTGGCCGGCCTCGCGCAGTGACGCCTTCACGTCGCCGATCGACAGGTCACCGAAATGGAAGACGCTGGCCGCGAGCACCGCGTCGGCGCCGGACGCAACCGCCGGCGCGAAATGCTCCAGCGCCCCCGCACCGCCGCTGGCGATAACCGGGATCGTCACGACCGCGCGGACGGCGGTGATGAGCTCCAGGTCGAAGCCGTCCTTGGTGCCGTCGGCGTCCATCGAGTTGAGCAGGATCTCGCCCGCGCCGAGCTCGGCGACCCGGGCGGCCCACTCGACGGCGTCGAGCCCCGCGCCACGCCGGCCGCCGTGGGTCGTCACCTCGAAGCCGCTGGGCTGCCCGGCGGCGCGGCGGACGTCGAGGGACAGCGTCAGGACCTGGTTGCCGAAGCGTTCGGCGATCTCGGCGATCAGCTCCGGCCGGGCGATCGCGGCGGTGTTGACGCCGACCTTGTCCGCGCCGGCGCGCAGCAGCGTGTCGACGTCGGACACGGCCCGGACGCCGCCGCCGACGGTGAGCGGGATGAACACGGTCTCGGCGGTGCGACGGACCACGTCGAGCATGGTGGACCGGCCGTCGGACGACGCGGTCACGTCGAGGAAGACCAGTTCGTCGGCGCCCGCGGCGTCGTACGCGGCGCCGAGCTCGACCGGGTCACCGGCGTCGCGGAGGTTGACGAAGTTGACCCCCTTGACCACCCGGCCCGCGTCGACGTCAAGACACGGAATGACCCGCACCGCGACACTCATGCCGCCGCCTCCGCTGTCGCTGTGCTCCGGACCGCGCTCACACAGCCTCCTGCAGGACCTGGAGGGCCTCGGTCACGTCGAAGGCACCCGCGTACAGGGCCTTGCCGACGATGACGCCTTCGACGCCGGCGGGTTCGAGGGCGGCGAGCTGGCGCAGGTCGTCGAGCTTGGAGACGCCGCCACTGGCGATGACCGGCTTCTTGGTGCGGCCGGTGACCTCCAGCAGGAGGGTCAGGTTGGGGCCGGTGAGGGTGCCGTCGCGCATGACGTCGGTGACGACGTAGCGGGCGCAGCCGGCCCGCTCGAGCCGGTCGAGCACCTCGAACAGGTCGCCGCCCTCCTTGGTCCAGCCGCGGGCGGCGAGCTGGTGGCCGCGCACGTCGAGACCGACCGCGACCTGGTCGCCGTACGTGGCGCAGACGTGGTCGCACCACTCCGGGTTTTCCAGGGCGGCGGTGCCGAGGTTGACCCGGGTCGCACCGGTCGACAGCGCCGCGCGCAGCGACGCCTCGTCACGGATGCCGCCGGAGAGCTCGACCTGCACGTCCAGGCGGCGCACGACGTCGGCGAGCAGCTCGGCGTTGGAGCCCCGGCCGAACGCGGCGTCGAGGTCGACGAGGTGGATCCACTCGGCACCCTGCCGCTGCCAGGCCAGGGCGGCCTCGAGCGGGTCACCATACGTGGTTTCGCTGCCGGCGGCGCCCTGAACGAGACGGACCGCCTGGCCGTCGGCGACGTCGACGGCGGGCAGGAGCTGCAGGGCCATGGTTCAGATCCTTCGGTCAGTTCGACGGTCAGAGTCGGCAGGTCAGAGTCGGCAGGTCTGTGTCAGCAGGTCAGAGTCGGCGGTCGAGGACGAGCACGGTGAGCGCCGGGGTGGCGACGACGACGAGGGCGCTGAGGCCGATGCGTGCCGCGACAGATTCGACGAGCAGCCAGATCAGCGTGAGTGCCAGCAGGACGAGCAGGACGATGACGGAGCGCTGCCCCCGGGAACGACGTGCGAAGAGCTTACCGGTCCGGCCGACCTTGACCTTCGGCACCAGCCGCCGGACCGCGATCCGCCGCTGGCGGCGCCGCTCGGCCTTGAGCAGGCGCTCGGCCCGCTCGGCCTCCAGCACCGCCCGTCGCCGGGCACGTTCCTTAGACAAGGCTGCCGAGCCAGTTGGCCAGCAGCGTCGCGCCCGCGTCGCCGGACTTCTCCGGGTGGAACTGGGTGGCGCGCAGCACCTCGGACTCGAACGCCGCGACGAACGGCTCGCCGTGCACCGTGGTCGCGACGCTGATGCCCGCGGCCCGCTGGGCGTCGACGGGGGTCGGCGCGTAGGAGTGCACGAAATAGAAGCGGGTGTCGGCGGGCAGCCCGGCGCCGAGGACCGTGTCCGCGGGCCAGTCCACCGTGTTCCAGCCCATGTGCGGCACGACCGGGGCGTGCAGGACGGTGACGGCGCCGGGGGCGAGGCCGAGGCCCTTGGTGACAACGCCGTGCTCCTCGCCCTCCTCGAAGAGGACCTGCATGCCGACGCAGATGCCGAGGACCGGCGCGCCGACCCGGACCCGCTCGGCGATCGTCGGGCCGGCGCCGAGCTCGTCGATGCCGGCCATGCAGGCCGCATAGGCGCCGACGCCGGGCACGACGAGCCCGTCGGCGCGGGCCGCCTTGCCGAGGTCGGACGTGACCTCGACGTCGGCGCCGACCCTGGCGACGGCCCGTTCGGCGGAGCGCAGGTTGCCCGAGCCGTAGTCGAGGATGACCACCTTCTTCATGCCGTCCCCCTTTACAGCCAGAGCAGGCCGCCGGCCGCGGACACGGCGGCGAGCAGCAGCGTGATCACGAACGGGACCTTGGACGTGCTCTGCTGCCGCAGCGTGATGGCGCCACCGACCAGCAACCCGGCGAGGCCGAGCAGCACGATGCTCACAGCGCGCCCTTGGTGCTGGGCACCACGCCGGCGTTGCGGGGGTCGAGCGCGCACGCCTGGCGCAGCGCCCGGGCGACCGCCTTGAACTGCGCCTCGACGATGTGGTGCGCGTCGGGCTGGGCGCCGTGCCGGCCGGCGCGCAGGATGCTGACATGCAGCGTCACCCGGGCCGAGTGGGCGAAGGACTCCCAGATGTGGCGGGTCAGGCTGGTCGGGTAGTTGCCGCCGATGTGCGGGGCGATGTTCGCCGGCTCGTCGTGCACCATGTAGGGCCGGCCGGACAGGTCGACGACGGCGGAGGCGAGCACCTCGTCGAGCGGGACCTGGGCGTTGCCATACCGGGTGACACCGGCCTTGTCGCCGAGCGCCTCGGCGAACGCGGCGCCGAGCGCCAGCGCGGTGTCCTCGACCGTGTGGTGCGCGTCGATCTCGAGGTCGCCGACGGTGTGCACCCGCAGGTCGAACCCGCCGTGCTTGGCGATCTGGTTGAGCATGTGGTCGTAGAAGCCCACGCCGGTGGAGATCTCACCGACCCCGGTGCCGTCGAGGTCGAGCTCCACGGACACCTTGGTCTCCTTGGTGACCCGCTCGATCTTGGCGGTGCGACTCACAGCAACTCCTCCAGTGCGGTCAGGAAAGCGTCGGTCTCCTCGGGCGTGCCGGCGGTGACCCGCAGCCATCCGGGGACGCCGACGTCGCGGATCAGCACGCCGCGGTCCAGCAGCGCCTGCCAGATCCCCTTGCTGTCGTCGCGGGGCGCGCCGAACAGCACGAAGTTGGCGTCGCTGTCGGCGACCCGCAGCCCCCAGCCGCGCAGCGTCGCCACGATCCGGTCGCGCTGGGCCTTGACCGCGTCGACGGTCGACAGCAGCGCGGCGGTGTGCGCGAGCGCGGCCCGCGCGGCGGCCTGGGTGAGCGCGGACAGGTGATAGGGCAGCCGCACCAGTTGGACCGCGTCGACGACGGCGGGACCGGCGGCGAGATAGCCGACCCGCCCGCCGGCGAGCGCAAACGCCTTGCTCATCGTGCGGGTCACGACGAGCCGCGGGAACTGCTCGATGAGCGAGAGCGCGAACGGCGTGCCGGGGCGGGCGAACTCGGCGTAGGCCTCGTCGACGATCACCATGCCGTCGGCGGCGTCCGCGACGGCCCGCACCACGTCCAGGGGCAGCGCCGTGCCGGTCGGGTTGTTGGGCGAGCAGAGGATGACCACGTCGGGCCGGTGCTCGCGGACCTTCGCGACGGCGTGCTCGGCGGTCAGCGCGAAGTCGGCGTCGCGCCGCCCGTCGACCCACGCGGTGCCGGTGCCCGCGGCGAGCAGCGGGTGCATCGAATACGACGGGGTGAAGCCGAGCGCGGTGCGGCCGGGCCCGCCGAACGTCTGCAGCAGCTGCTGCTGGATCTCGTTGGAGCCGTTGGCCGCCCACACGTTGCGCCAGGTCAGCCCGTGCCGGAGATAGGCGGCGAGGTCGGTGCGCAGCGCGACGGCGTCGCGGTCCGGATAGCGGTTGAGGTCGCGCAGGACCGCGGAGAGCGCCTTCTCCATCTCCGCGACGGCCTCTTCGGGCAGCGGATAGGAGTTCTCATTGGTGTTGAGCCGCACGGCCACGTCGAGCTGCGGCGCGCCGTAGGGCGTCAGCCCGCGCAGCTCGTCGCGCAGCGGCAGGTCGTCAAGGGTCGTCACCGGTCTGGTCACTGGGCGAACCTCACCTTCACGGCGGCGCCGTGCGCCGGCAGGTCCTCGGCCTCGGACAGGGCGACCACGTGGTCGGCGACCTCGGCCAGGGCGTCGCGCCCATACTCGATGAGCTGCACGCCGCGCAGGAACGTCTGCGTCGACAGCCCCGAGGAGTGCCGGGCGCAGCCGCCGGTCGGCAGCACGTGGTTGGAGCCGGCGCAGTAGTCACCGAGCGACACCGGCGACCAGGCCCCGACGAAGACGGCGCCCGCATTCCAGACGCGCTCGGCGACGGCCCGCGCGTCACGGGTCTGGATCTCCAGGTGCTCCGCGCCGTAGGCGTCGACGACCCGCAGGCCCTGCTCGAGGTCGTCGACGATCACGGTCGCCGACTGGACGCCGGTCAGCGCCTCCGTGACCCGCTGCAGGTGCTTGGTCGCCGCGACCTGCCGGGCAATCTCCTGCTCGACCGCCTCGACGAGGTCCAGCGACGGCGTGACCAGCACGCTCGCCGCCAAGGGGTCGTGCTCGGCCTGGCTGATCAGGTCGGCGGCGACGTGCCGCGGGTCGGCGGTGTCGTCGGCGAGGATCGCGATCTCGGTCGGCCCGGCCTCGGCGTCGATGCCGACGACGCCGCGCAGCATGCGCTTCGCGGCGGTGACCCAGATGTTGCCCGGGCCGGTGATCATGTCGACCGGTTCGCAGCTCTCCTGGTCCCCGTAGCCGAACATCGCGATCGCCTGGGCGCCGCCGACGGCATAGACCTCGTCGATGCCGAGCAGCGCGCACGCGGCCAGGATGTTGACGTTGGGCAGGCCGGTGCCCTTCTGCGGCGGGCTGGTGACGGCGATCGACGGCACGCCCGCGACCTGGGCCGGCACCACGTTCATGATCACGCTTGACGGGTAGACGGCGAGGCCGCCCGGCACATAGAGCCCGACCCGGCGGACCGGGACCCACCGCTGGGTGACCGTGCCGCTGGTGCTCAGCAGCGTCGTGACCTCGGTGCGCCGCTGGTCGCCGTGGACCTTGCGGGCCCGTTTGATGGACTCCAGCAGCGCGGCGCGGACCGCGGGGTCGAGGCCGGCCTCGGCCGCGGCGATCGCGTCGGCGGGCACCCGCAGGTCGGTCAGCTCCACCCCGTCGAGCCGCCGGGTGGCGTCGCGGACCGCGCTCGCGCCATGCTCGCGGATCGCCTCGACGATCGGGCGCACCTGCTCGGTGGCGACGGAGACATCCATGGCGGCGCGGGGCAGCAGACGGCGCGGATCCGTGGTGGAGCCGCGCAGGTCGATCCGGTTCAGCACCCTTGGGAGTCTAGGCGGAACCGCCGACAATTATTCCGCCGCGTCCCGCTGTGCGGGCTGTCGGGATTGTGCCCAGCGCCAGTTCAGCTCGGCCGCGTCCGGTGGCGGTCCGGGCAGCCCGGTGGCGTCCCCGCGCCGCATCCCGTCCAGCAGCAGGGCCAGGTGGCGGCGGCGCAGTTCGACGGTGCGGTCGCGGTCCGGCACGCGGATCGCGGCGCACGCCTCGAGGATCAGCGTGACGTCCGCCACCACGACGTCCGGGCGCAGTCCCCCGTCGTCGTGCGCCCTGGCGACGAGATCACCCGCGAGGGCGCCGGCCCGCACGGCGTCGGCGCTCATCTCCGGCGTCGGGGTGAAGGTCCCCGCCAGGTGCACGGTCAGGGAGTGCACGTCCGCCTCGACGACGCCGCCGAGGAAACGGACCAGGGCCGCCCACCCGTCGGGTTCCTCCGCGGCCCGTTCCGCCTCGGCGATGAAGGTCCGCAGGCCGTCGTGGCACAGCGTGCGCAGCAGGTCGTCCTTGCCCTTGTACCGCCGGTACAGGGCGCTGATCCCGACCCCGGCCCGCTCCGCCACGGCGGCGATCGGCGCCTTCGGGTCTTCCAGGAACACGTCGCGCGCGGCGGACAGGATCACACCGTCGTTGCGGGCCGCCTGCACACGCCGGCCGGACAGGTTCGTCGACATGCCGCCACTGTACCCCAACGCTGGAACGGATCGTTCCGGTCTGCTATCGTCGTAACGGAACGAAGCATTCCGTTCTAGACCCGGAGGACACCGTGATCCGCTCGTACACCGTGGACGTCCCGCAGACCGCGATCGACGACCTGCACGCCCGGCTCCGCAGGGCGCTGTGGCCCAACGAACTGCCCGGCGTCGGCGACAGCTACGGCGTGCCGGCCGACCGGATCCGCGCCCTCGCCGAGCACTGGCTGGAGCGGTTCGACTGGCGGGCCGTCGAGGCGCGGATCAACCGGCACCCGCAGTTCGTCACCGAGATCGACGGCGAGGACATCCACTTCCTGCACGTCCGCTCCCCCCGCGAGGACGCCGTGCCGCTGATCCTCACCCACGGCTGGCCCGGCTCGATCATCGAGTACCTCGACGTCATCGAGCCCTTGTCGCGGGACTTCCACCTGGTCATCCCGTCACTGCCGGGCTTCGGCTTCTCCGGCCCGACCCGCAGCCGCGGCTGGAACCGGCACCGCACCGCCCGCGCCTGGAACGAGCTGATGCGCCGCCTCGGCTACGACCGCTTCGGCGCCGTCGGCAACGACGCCG
The DNA here is from genome assembly GCF_040676755.1 of Dactylosporangium sp. NPDC049525. NCBI lineage: Bacteria > Bacillati > Actinomycetota > Actinomycetes > Micromonosporales > Micromonosporaceae > Dactylosporangium > Dactylosporangium sp. NPDC049525. The sequence continues at coordinate 405,818 of NZ_JBFAPO010000003.1, forward strand.
GCTCGATGATCGCGCCCGAGCAGGGCCGCAACGCACCCGACCGGGTGATCGGCGTGCACGTCACGCAGCTGTTCTCGTTCCCCAGCGGCGACCCGGCCGAGTTCGCCGCCCTCGACGAGACCGGCCACGCCGCCCTGGCGAAACTCCAGTGGTTCTACGACAACCTCATGTCGTTCAACACCCTGCACAGCCAGCAGCCGCAGACCCTCGCGTTCGCACTCGCCGACTCACCCGTCGGCCTGCTCGCCTGGAACGCGCAGCTGTTCGGCGCCAGCCTCGACGCCGACTTCATCCTCGCCAACGTCGCCGTCTACTGGTTCACCGGCACCGCCGCGTCCGCGATGCGCTTCTACTACGAGGACGCGCACGCCGAGGAGGCGCCCAGCGGGCCCACCACCGTGCCGACCGGCCTGGCCATGTTCGCCGGCGACTTCCAGTCCATCCGCCCGTTCGCCGAGCGCGATCACGCCCACATCGTGAGCTGGCACTCGTACGACCCGGGCCGCCCGAGCCCCGGAGGCCGCGACGCCGGCGGCCACTACGCCGCGCACGAGGCGACGGATCTGCTCGTCAACGACATCCGCGAATTCTTCGCCAGCTTGAAGTGAACGGCGCCGTACGGCAAACCGGGTCCGCTCGGCTAGGCTTCGCCCCGTGGAGGAAGCGAACGAACCCGAGCGGACCCTCCTGCCGCTGTTCCCTCTCGGCACCGTGCTGTTCCCGGGGCTGGTCCTGCCCCTGCACGTGTTCGAGCCCCGCTACCGCACGCTCGTGCAGCACCTCGCCGAGCTGCCCGCCAGCCTGCCGCGCGAGTTCGGCGTGATCGCGATCCGCCGCGGCTGGGAGGTCGGCCGCGTCGAAGGCGAGCAGGGCGAGACGACCGACGCGTCGATCACCGCCGGCGAGTCCCTGTCGCTGTACGAGGTCGGCTGCGCCGCCGAGATCCGCCAGCTGACCGAGCTCCCCGACGGCCGCTTCGACCTCATGACCGTCGGCCGGCGCCGCTTCCGGCTGCTGGCCCTCGCCCGCAACGACGCTCCGTACCTGACCGGCGAGGTCGAGTGGCTCCCCGAGCCGAAGGGCGAACCTGACCGCGAGGAGGAGCTGGCGGCGGGCGTGCTCGCGGCGTTCCAGCAGTACCTGAAGGCGATCCGCAGCGACGACGACGGCGACGGCGAGCAGCTCCCCGACGACCCGACGGTGCTGTCGAACCTGGTCGCGGCGACCGCGTCGCTGACCCTCGAAGACCGGCAGTCGCTGCTCGCCGAGCCCGACACGATCAGCCGCCTGAAGGCCGAACGCGCCCTGCTGCGCCGCGAGGCGGCGCTGCTCGGGCAGGTGCGCGCGGTGCCGGTCGCCCTGTCGGACCTCGCCGTGCCCTCCAGCCCGAACTGACGCCCGCGCCACTCCCCGACCTCCCGTCGTGGCGGATCAAGCAGCCATGACGGGGCAAGCGGGGCGGCGATCAGGCGCTATGCCACCCCGAGCGGCGGGTGTACGGCGTCACGGAGCCTGCCACTCCCCGCGAGCCGGGTCCGATGCCGGATGGGCCGGCCCAGCCGAACCGGGCTCCGGGCGCGCGACCCCGCCGGTGGCGTCGCCGTCAGGCGTGGGCGCTTCGGAGGCGGGCTTGTGCAGGTCGACCCGGCCGGGCGCCGGTTGCTCATACGGCTGTCCGTTCACCGGCGGGCCAACCTCGGACCAGGGACCGTAGCCGGGCTGGTCATAGCCGGGCTGGCCGTAGGCGGGCGGCGGCTGGTTCGGGTCACCGTATGGGTAGCCGGCATACGCGGGGTGGTAGGCGTGGTCGTCGGGCAGTGGCGTGGGGTCCAGGTCGTAGGTCAGGGTCGGCGAGGCGTGGAAGCCGGCCAGCCCCGTGTAGACGACGGCGGCGAAGACGGCCTGGATGAGCAGCGAACCCTGCACCCACGGGATGAAGCCATACAGCAGCCCCGAGTCGCCGGCGCGGACCTTCGCCGGGCGGAAGATGTGGGTGTCGACCGGGGCGTGCTCGGCCAGGTCGAGGTAGTGCGCGTAGCCGAGCTTGTTGCCGAGCCAGGCGGCGAGGGCCGCCCCGGCCGCGGAGCCGATGACGAGACCGGCGAGGACGATCGGCCCCCGGTAGCGGCGCAGGACGATCCAGGCGACGATCGCGATCAGGATCCCGGCCGCCGCGCCGATGATCATGAACCAGCCGTCGTCGGCGAAGTAGCCCTCGGGCTCACCCTCGATCGGATAGGGGCCATATTGCGTCTGGACCAGCTCGACCTTCGGGGCGATCCAGGTCCAGAGCAGGCCGACCGGCGCGCCGAGCACGGTCACGACCGCGGCGGCGATCAAGCCGAACAGCACCTCCATGCCAAGTGACCGTCGCCGCGGCGGCGACGGCTTGGGCAGCTCCGGCTGGTCGATCGGCTCGATCGGGGCGATGCTCACCATTCCATCCTGCCAGGCGCTGCGGCCGTGCCCCGACCCGTGCCGCCGCCGCCCACCACCCGCAGGCCCGCACCGCCCGCGCCGACCACCGAAACCGGCAACCCGCCCAGCGCCCCGTCCACCCCACCCGACGAGAAGCCCGACGCGGCGTCCTCCCCGGTCGGCGCCCCGCTCGGCCCGGCATCCGGCCGCCCCGGCAACCCGCCCGGCGCCCCCACCGAAAACCCGCCCACCCCCGCGGAATGCCCCTCTGAAGGTCCGCCTGAAGGTCCGCCTGGAACAGACCCGGCGGGCACCGCGGACGCCCCGAGCAGCGTCGTGAGCTCGGCGAGCAGCGCCGGCGACACCGTCACGCACTGCGGGCCGATCGCCAGGAGCGTCCGCTTCGCGCCGTTGACCAGCTCGACCTGCACCTCGGTGTCGCCGGGATGCCGGGCGAGGACCTCCCGGAGCCGCTGCACGAGCGGCGTCGTGCACCGCTCCGGCGGCAGCGAAAGCACCAGCGGCCCGCCGGCACCGGCAACAGCGTCAGCAACAGGGTCGGCAACCGACAGATCGGGCACCCCAAGGTCGCTCGCCATCAGGCGGGGCGCCTCCTCGCGGCGGTCGACCCGGCCGCGGACCGCCACCACCGCGTCCTCGGCGACATACTGCCCGACCAGCTCATAGGTGTTGGGGAAGAACATGACCTCGACCGCGCCGTCCAGGTCCTCCAGGGTCGCCGACGCCCACGGCCGGCCCTGACGGGTGACCCGCCGCTGCACACCGGACAGGATCCCGGCCAGGGTCACGGTGGTGCCGTCGGGGACGGCGTCCTCCTCGGCGAGGGCGGCGACGGACCGGTCGGCGGCGCGGCGCAGCGCCGTCTCCAGGCCGCGCAGCGGGTGGTCGGAGACGTAGAGGCCGAGCATCTCCCGCTCGAAGGCGAGCCGCTCCGCCTTGTCCCACTCGATGGCCGGGATGGGCGGCGACGCGTTCAGCGCGGCGGCGCCGAACAGGTCGAACTGGCCGATCGCCTCGTTGCGTTTGGTGATCATGACGGCCTCGACGGCGTCGGCGTGGACGGCGAGCAGCCCGCGGCGGGTGTGGCCGAGCGAGTCGAACGCGCCGGCCTTGATCAGCGACTCGATCGTCTTCTTGTTGCACACGACCTGGTCGGCCTTGGCGAGGAAGTCGTAGAAGTCGCGATACGGCCGGGCCCGCACGATCGCCGCGACGACCGCCGGCCCGACGTTGCGCACGGCGCTGAGGCCGAAGCGGATGTCGGCGCCGACGGCGGAGAAATGGCCCTGGGAGGCGTTGACGTCGGGCGGCAGGACGCGGATGCCCATGTGCCGGCACTCGGCGAGGTAGAACGCGGAGCGGTCCTTGTCGCCGCCGATCGAGGTGAGCAGGCCGCTCATGTACTCCGCGGGATAGTTGGCCTTCAGATAGGCGGTCCAGTAGGCGACGAGCCCGTATGCCGCGCTGTGCGCCTTGTTGAACGCATAGTCGGAGAAGGGCACCAGCAGGTCCCACAGGGTGCGGATCGCGCCGTCGGAGTAGCCGCGCTCGCGCATCCCTGCGGAGAACGGCGCGAACTCCCGGTCGAGGATCTCCTTCTTCTTCTTGCCCATGGCGCGGCGCAGCAGGTCGGCGGCGCCGAGGGAGTAGCCGGCGACCCGCTGGGCGATCGCCATGACCTGCTCCTGGTAGACGATCAGCCCATAGGTGTCGCCGAGGATGTCCGCCAGGGGCTCGGCGAGCTCGGGGTGGATCGGGGTCACCGGGCGGCGGCCGTTCTTGCGGTCGGCGTATTCGTTGTGCGCGTTGGCGCCCATCGGGCCGGGCCGGTAGAGCGCGCCGACGGCGGAGATGTCGGCGAACGTGTCGGGGGCCATGGACCGCAGCAGGGCACGGACGGGGCCGCCGTCGAACTGGAACACGCCGATCGTGTCGCCGCGTGACAGCAGCGCATAAGTCGGCTGGTCGTCGAGCGGCACGTCCTCGACGGCGAGCTCGACGCCCCGGTTCTGCCGGATCGCGTCGAGGGCGTCGTCGAGGATGGTGAGGTTGCGCAGGCCGAGGAGGTCCATCTTCAGCAGGCCGATGTCCTCGCAGGCGCCCATGTCCCACTGGGTGATGATCGCGCCGTCCTGCTCGCGGCGCTGGATCGGCAGCACGTCCAGCAGCGGCTCGCGGGACAGGATGACACCGGCGGCGTGCACCCCCCACTGCCGTTTGAGGCCTTCGAGGCCGCGGGCGGTGTCCACGACGGTGCGGACCTCTGGCTCGGCCTCATACAGCCGGCGCAGCTCCACCGCCTCGGGGTAGCGCGGGTGGGCCGGGTCGAAGGCGCCGCTGAGCGGCATGTCGCGGCCCAGCACCGGCGGCGGCACCACCTTGGTGATCCGCTCGCCGACGGAGAACGGCAGGCCGAGAACCCGGGCCGAGTCCTTGATCGCGGCCTTGGCCTTGATCGTGCCGAACGTGATGATCTGCGAGACGCGGTCGTCGCCATAGCGCTCGGTGGCGTAGCGGATGACCTCGCCGCGGCGGCGCTCGTCGAAGTCCATGTCGATGTCGGGCATGCTGACCCGCTCGGGGTTGAGGAACCGCTCGAAGAGCAGCCCGTGCTCGAGCGGGTCGAGCTGGGTGATCCCGAGGGCGTAGGCGATCAGGGCGCCGGCCGCGGACCCTCGGCCGGGACCGACGCGGATCCCGAGCCGGCGGGCGTGCGCGACTAGGTCGGCGACGACCAGGAAGTAGCCCGGATAGCCCATGCTGCTGATCACGGACAGCTCATAGTCGGCCTGACGGGCGTGGTCGGCGGGCACACCGGCCGGGAAGCGCCGGGCCAGGCCGCGCAGCACCTCGGCGCGCAGCCACGAGTCCTCGGTCTCCCCGTCGGGCACCGGGAACCTCGGCATGAGGTCCCGATGGGCGAACACGGCGTCATAGGACCCGATCCGCTCCGCGATGGCGAGGGTCGCGTCGCACGCGCCGGGGACCTCGGCGTCCCACAGTCGGCGCATCTCCTCGGCGGACTTGAGGTAGAAGTCGCGGGCGTCGAACTTGAACCGTTTCGGGTCGGCGAGGGTGGTCGCGGACTGCACGCACAGCAGCGCCTCGTGCGCGTCGGCGTCCTCGGCATAGGTGTAGTGCAGGTCGTTGGTGGCGACCGGGGTCAGCCCGAGCCGCCGGCCGAGCCGGAGCAGGTCCTGGCGGACCCGGGTCTCGATGTCCAGGCCGTGGTCCATCAGCTCCAGATACAGGTTGTCGGGGCCGAAGATGTCGCGCAGCTCGGCCGCGGCGGCGCAGGCCCGCTCGAAGTCGCCGATGCGCAGCCAGGTCTGCACCTCCCCGGACGGGCAGCCGGTGGTGGCAATGACCCCGCGGGCGTGGCGGTGCAGCAGCTCACGGTCGGCGCGGGGCTTGTAGAAATAGCCTTCGATGCTGGACAGCGACGACAGCCGGAACAGGTTGCGCAGGCCCTCGGCGTCGGCGGCGAGCATGGTCAGGTGCGTGTAGGCGCCGCCGCCGGAGACGTCGTCCTCGCCGCCGCCGGCCCAGCGGACCCGGGTGCGGTCGCGCCGGTCGGTGCCCGGCGTCAGATATGCCTCGATGCCGAGGACCGGCGTGACCCCGGCGGCGAGAGCCTGCCGGTGGAAGTCGTAGGCACCGAACATGTTGCCGTGGTCGGTCATGGCCAGGGCCGGCTGGCCCATCCTGGCGGCCTCGCTGAACAGGGATCCCAGCCGGGCGGCCCCGTCAAGCATCGAATACTCGGTGTGCACGTGCAGATGTGCGAACGACTCCCCCACGTCGCAGAACCTATCCCCGGGGTACGACACTTTGCGAGACTTCAGAGCATGATCGACCGTGACCGTCTTGGCGCACTGCTGCGCCGCGAGCGAGCCGCCTTCGCCGACCGTAACCCCCGCTCCGCCGCGGAATACGCGAAGGCGGGACATCTGTTCGGCCGGGTGCCGATGACATGGATGAACAAGAACGCGGCGGGCTTCCCGCTCTACCTGGACACGGCCCGGGGCGCGACGCTCACCGACGTCGACGGCCATGAGTACACGGACTTCTGCCTGGGCGACACCGCGGCGATGGCCGGTCACGCACCGGCACAGGTCGCCGAAGCGGTGCAGGAGCGATTCGCACGGGGCGCCTGCGCCATGCTGCCGACCGCCGACGCCGCCTGGATCGGTGCGGAGCTGACCAGGCGGTTCGGCGTCAGCGAATGGAGCTTCGCGCTCACCGCGACCGACGCGAACCGCTGGGCGATCCGGCTGCTGCGCGCCATTACCGGCCGGCCGAAGATCCTGTTCAACAGCTACTGCTACCACGGCTCCGTGGACGAGTCGCTGATCACGATCAACGACGGCATCCCGCAGAGCAGGGACGGCAACGTCGGCGCGCCGTGCGACGTGACGAGCACCAGCCGGGTCGCGGAGTTCAACGACCTGGAGGGCCTGGCCCGGGAGTTGGCGCACGGCGACGTCGCCGCGGTCGTCATGGAGCCGGCGCTGACGAACATCGGCATCGTGCTGCCCGAACCCGGTTACCTGGCGGGCGTGCGGGAGCTCACCAGGAAGTACGGCACGTACCTGGTCAACGACGAGACGCACACGTTCTCCGCCGGGCCGGGCGGCGCTACGCAACGGTGGGGCCTGCAGCCGGACGTCGTCACGATCGGCAAGGCGATCGGCGGTGGCATCCCGGCCGCCGCGTACGGGCTTTCAGCGCAGATCGCCCAGAAGATCAACGAACGGCAGGATCTGGACCTCATCGACATGGGCGGCGTCGGCGGCACCCTCGCCGGCAACGCGCTGTCGATCGCCGCGACCAGGGCCACCCTGGAGCACGTCCTGACCGACGAGGCGTTCGCGCGGATGGAGGCCCTCGCGACCAGGTTCGCCGACGGGGTGCAGCGGGTCGTCGACGCGCACGCCCTGCCCTGGTCGGTGAGCCGGCTCGGCGCCCGGGTCGAGTACCGCTTCGCGAATCCCGCACCCCGCACGGGCACCGACTCCGCGAAAGCCGCGGATGCGGACCTGGAGGACTACCTGCACGTCTACCTGGCGAACCGGGGCATCCTGCTCACGCCGTTCCACAACATGGCGCTGATGTCACCGGACACGACCGCACAGCAGGTCGACCAGCACGAAACGACATTCGGGACAGCGATCAGCGAGCTGCTTCAGCGCGCGTAGGGGTCCATCATCACGGCCGCCGCCCGCAGCCACGCGCGCTTCGTGGCGGGGGCCAGCATCGTGTACTCGATGTTGGAGCCGCTCTCCAGCGCCGGGTCGTAGGGGACCACGACGACGGCCCTGGTCCGGGTGCGGAAATGCCCGGCCAGGTCGTCGATGAGCGGCGTCGGGTTGGGCGTCGGGCAGGACAGCAGGGTCACCGCGTTGGCGACGAGCTCGTCCATGCCGGCCTCGTCGAGCAGGTCGAGCATCCAGTCGGCGGTGAACGCCGCGTCCTCGCGCGGGACGCTGGTGACGACCAGCTGGTCCGCGGCCTGCAGGACGGTCTGCCAGTTGGGGCTCTCCACGTTGTTACCGGTGTCGACGCAGATCACGTCGTGGGTGCGGCGCAGCAGCTCCAGGACGCGGCGCACCGTGTGCGGGTCGAGGCGCTGCGCGAAGCGCGGGTTCTCCTCGCCGGCGAGCACGTCGTAGGACCCGTCGGACGCGTGCCGCAGGTAGTCGTCGAGCTGGTCATACAGGTCGTAGCCGGAGGTGTTCTCGACCCGGACGAGGTCGGCGATGAGGTGCCGGATGGTGCGGGCGTGCCGGGCGCTGCCGGCGCGCAGCCCGAGGGTGCCGCGCAGCTCGTTGTCGTCCCAGGCGATGACGCCCTTGCCGCGGACGCTGCCGATGGTGGCGGCGGTCAGCACGGTCGCGGTGGTCTTGTGGACCCCGCCCTTGGGGTTGGCGAACGCCAGGACCTTCGGCTTCGGGATCTCCTGGCGCAGGACCTGCACCATCTGCTCGGTCGGGTCCGCCGGGCGGGTCTGATATTCCACCTGAGGACCTCGACGAGTGTCATAAGGGTCAGCGCGACGAACCGGGGCGTCGGCAAGAGGGCGCGAACCGTTGGGATGCATTGGCACGTCATCGTAGGGCCGCGCGGGCGGATATGGGGCGCTGGGGCGCTCGAACCTTCCGTCGTAATCCAGATCACTCGGGCTTGACCGGCCGAGCAGGGCCCGGTCCAGCAGGGAGCGCCAACGGGCGGGCGGCTCCGACGACCCGTCCCACCTGGCATCGGCCCGCTCTGCCACGCTGGCCCTCCCTCGCACCGCAGCGTCCACCCGTACCCCAGGCTACGGACCGAACACTATCCGGACCACACCTGCGCGCCCATCCCCTGCATCAACTGCCCGACAGGCCGAAGGGATATCGCCTCAGGACGGAGCGGGCGACGCGGCCACCGCGGAAGGAGGGCCCGCGACCTGGGTCTGCTCCGGCAGCGGCGGCAGGAACACCGTCCGGTCGAGGCGGCGCAGGTCGGTGATCGGGTCGACGGCGCGGGTCTCCGGGCGGGCCGCGACCGCCCGCAGGCCGGCCGGCGCCGCGTAGATCACGGCGGCGTAGACGCAGGAGCAGTGCTCCCGGTACGCGGTCGCCTCCTTGTCCGCGATGATCGCCCCGTCGAGGTACACGGCGCGCACGTCGCCGGGCTGGTTGGCGGCCTTGTCCAGCAGCTGCCGGTAGTGCACCGCCTCCTCGGCCTTGCGCGCGGCGGTCGCGTCCATCGCCGCGACCACGTCGGCGGGCACCTCGTAGGCGCCGAGGCGGACCAGCTCCGTCTGGGTGCCCGGCAGCGGCACCCGGGCGAAGACGCTGGACAGCGCGACGTTGGAGAGGACCGGGGTGAGCCGGTCCGGGCCGAGGTAGGCGGTGAACGAGACCAGCGCGTAGACGGACTGCTCGCCCTGCAGGGCCGTGAGCTCGTCGGCCGCGCGCTGCACGTACACCGGGATGGAGCCACCCTCGTCGACGCCGACGCGCAGCACGTCACCCAGGGACGGGTCGCTGCGCTGGTGCTGCTGGGCGCCGTGCACGACCAGGAGCGTCGCCGTGACCGCGACCAAGGCGAGCACGGCGGTGAAGACGCGCAGGCGCACGGCACCCCGGAAGAGCCGGGCGAGGACGTTGCCGGCGGCGGGGAGCAGCCGCTGGTCGAGCCGCTGGAAGTAGTTCATCGCCCTCCGAGCGTCGCACAAGCAAGTTGCATGGGTCTTGACAGGGTTCGAAGTCAAGACTATCTATCAGTTAGGTTTCCTAATAGAAGGGGTCCCCCGTGAGAATCCCCGTCATCGGGGCTGCCGTCGCCATGCTCGGCGCAGCGGTAGCCCTCGTCGTCACCGCCCCCGCCCAGGCGGCGACGACGCTCCCGGCGCACGTGTTCGCGCCGTACTTCGAGGCGTACAACGGCGACAGCCTCAACGGCCTGTCCCAGCAGTCGGGAGTCAAGCACCTGACGCTCGCCTTCATCCAGACCGCGACCCGCGGCTCGTGCACCGTCTACTTCAACGGCGACACCTCGATGCCGATCGCGTCGAGCACGTTCGGCGCCGACATCGCCGCGATCCGCGCCCGCGGCGGCGACGTCATCCCGAGCTTCGGCGGCTACGCGGCCGACAACGGCGGCACCGAGATCGCCGACAGCTGCACCGACGTCAACCAGATCGCCGCCCAGTTCCAGAAGGTGATCACCACGTACGACGTCACCCGCATCGACCTGGACATCGAGGACAACTCGCTGACCAACACCGCGGGCATCGACCGGCGCAACAAGGCGATCAAGCTGACCCAGGACTGGGCCGCCGCCAACGGCCGGACCGTGCAGTTCGTCTACACGCTGCCGACCACCACCGCCGGCCTCGCCGACAGCGGCCTTGCCGTGCTGCGCAACGCGGTCGCCAACAACGCCCGGGTCGACATCGTCAACCAGATGACGTTCGACTACTACGACAACCAGCCGCACCAGATGGCCCAGGACACCATCACGGCGTCCAACGGCCTGCACGCCCAGCTCGGGCAGCTCTACCCGGCAAAGACGGCGGCGCAGCGCTGGGCCATGGTCGGTGTCACCGAGATGATCGGCGTCGACGACTTCGGCCCCGCCGAGACGTTCACCGTCGCCGACGCGACCACCGTGCTCAACTGGGCCAACCAGCAGGGCATCGCGTCGCTGTCGTTCTGGGCGCTGCAGCGCGACAACGGCGGCTGCCCCGGCGGCGCGGCGGCCGACAACTGCTCCGGCATCCAGCAGTCGACCTGGCAGTTCTCGCACATCTTCGCCCCGTTCACCAGCGGCACGACGTCACCGTCGCCGAGCGGCAGCAAGAGCCCGAGCAGGAGCCCCAGCACCAGCCCGAGCGCGAGCACGAGTCCCAGCCGGAGCCCGAGCACCAGCCCCAGCACGAGCACCCCGCCCGGCGGCGGCATCGTCAACGGCACCTTCGAGACCGGCGCCCTGTCCCCGTGGACCTGCTCCCTGGGCAGCGTCGTCACCACCCCGGTGCACGGCGGCACCAAGGCGCTCAAGGCCGCCGCGTCCAACTCCGACACGGCGCAGTGTTCGCAGACCGTCGGCGTGTCGGCGAACCGCACCTACACGCTGAGCGCCTGGGTGCAGGGCAACTACGCGTTCCTCGGCGCGACGACCGGCGCCGGTGACGTCAGCACCTGGACACCCGGCGGCTCGACGTGGACGAAGCTCACCGTCACCGTCAACACGGGCAGCTCGACCTCGATCAAGGTCTGGCTGCACGGTTGGTACGGCACGGGCACGATCTACGCGGACGACGTCACCCTCGCGTAGCCCTTGCATGAGGCCTGGTACGACGCCCGGCCGCCGGGATGGGCACCCGGCGGTCAGGCGGCGAGGATCTCCAGCGCCTTGGTCAGGTCCGGCGGGTATTCGCTGAGGAACGACACGTACTCACCGCCGCGGGGATGGACGAAGCCCAGCTCCCGGGCATGCAGCCACTGCCTGTCGAGCTTCAGCCGGGCCGACATCGTCGGGTCGGCGCCATACGTCACGTCGCCGACGCACGGGTGCCGCAGCGCGGAGAAGTGCACCCGGATCTGGTGGGTGCGGCCGGTCTCCAGCTTCACGTCGAGCAGGCTCGCCGACGGGAACGCCTCGATCGTGTCGTAGTGGGTGATGCTCGGCCGGCCGCCGGAGACGACCGCGAACTTGTAGTCGTGGCTGGGGTGCCGGTCGATCGGGGCGTCGATCGTGCCGCGCAGCGGGTCCGGGTGACCCTGGACGACGGCGTGGTAGCGCTTCTCGACCTCGCGTTCCTTGAACGCGCGCTTCAGTGCGCTGTAGGCCAGCTCGCTCTTGGCCACCACCATGAGGCCGGTGGTGCCGACGTCGAGCCGGTGCACGACACCCTGGCGTTCGGCGGCGCCGCTGGTGGCGATCGTGAGCCCCATCGCGGCGAGACCGCCGATGACGGTCGGGCCGATCCAGCCGGGGCTGGGGTGCGCGGCCACGCCGACCGGCTTGTCGACCACGACGATGTCCTCGTCGCTGTGCACGATGCGCAGGCCGTCGACCGGGGTCGCCTCGACGGCGATCGCGGACGGCGGCGCGGGCAGCGTCACCTCGAGCCAGGCGCCGGCGGAGACCTTGTCCGACTTGGGGCGGACCTGCCCGTCGACGGCCACGTCACCGGCCTCGACCAGGGCGGCGGCGACGGTCCGGCTGAAGCCGAACAGCCGGGTCAGCGCCTGGTCGAGCCGGGTGCCGTCGAGGCCGTCGGGCACCGGCATCGATCGGGTCTCACGCATCCGGGGTGGTGTCCTTCCCCGTGACGCGCACACCGTCGCGGCGCCGGCCGGTGAACTCCAGCAGGATCGCGAGCGCCACCCCGACGGTGAGCGCCGAGTCGGCGATGTTGAACACCGGGAAGTGCCCGGCGTGGTCGTCGAGGAAGCTGAACATGTCCACCACGTGGCCGTGGAACGGCTTCGGCGCCCGGAAGATCCGGTCGCCGAGGTTGCCCGCGGCGCCGCCGCAGACGAGGCCGAGGGCCACCGCCCACGGCACCGAGACCGTCGAGCGGAGCATGACGAGCAGCCAGCCGATGACCGCGGTGGCGATGATCGGGAAGACCCATGTCAGGTCGCTGAACATGCTGAACGCGGCGCCGCTGTTCCGCGCGTAGATCACGTAGATCAGGCCGCCGAGCACTTTCACCGGCTCGCCGTGTGCGATGACGGACGTGGTCCATTCCTTCACCGCGAGGTCGATGCCGATCACCGCGACCGCGACGATGGCGAAGAGCCCCCAGGCTCTGCGCCGGCTGCCGCGAGGGGTGGTCGTGGTGATGTCGTCCTGGGTGGTCAGCGTCGCTCCTCCAACTGCTTACAGGTGACGCAGAGCGTAGCGGACGGGAATGCGGCCAGCCGCTCGACCGGGATCGCGTTGCCGCACTTCTCACACCAGCCGTAGCCGCCCTCGTCAAGCCGCTCGAGGGCGCGCTCGACCTGGTTGACCCGCTCCAGGATGTTGTTGGCGAGGGTGATCTCCTGCTCGCGCTCGAACGTCTTGGTGCCGGTGTCGGCCTGGTCGTCGCCGGCGGAGTCGGTGAGCCGGTGCTGCTGGAGCTCGGCGATCTCGACCAGGGTCTGGTCGTGCTCGGCCTTGAGCTCGTCGCGCCGCTCGATCAACGCCACCCGGATCTTCTCCGTCTCCGCCGCGGTGCGCGTGCCACGGGCGGCCTTCGCGACGGCGGCTTTGGCCGCGGCGGTCTTCGTTTCGGCGGTCTTGGCCATCGTGGCTCCCTTGGCCGCACGAGCGGCGATCGGCGACGTGTTGGATGTGGTGCCTGAGCCGCCCGCGTCGTCCGCAAGCCCCCCAGTGTTGCCGCGCTTGCTCTGCGCCGACGTAGTGCTGTTCCCCCGAGCCACCGCTTGCCGAGTGCCCTGTTTCTGTGCTGTTGTCACAGTGGTCACTCGCGTCACTTCAGCGGCGTCTTCCTGCCCGGCGGTGCTCGCGGTCGTGCCTTTCGGCATGCCACCCGCTCGCTCGGCCATGGCTCCCCCAGATGCAAAATGGGCGCGCGACGCGCCGTCGCGCACTCCAGTGGCTGGCAAGAATACGGAATGTACACGCGTCCGACAAACATGCCACACGCATTCCGACCAATTGGATCAGTTATTGGCGCCGATCCTCGCCATGTTCGGCAAACCAACGAGCAAGTCTTCCGCGCCTGCTCACCGCGCGAAGCCTGCGCTCCGCCGCGTCACGCACCTGCTCCGTGGCCACGATCAGGAGACTGTCGCGGGTCTTCAACCGGGTCTCGGGCGCCGGCACGAACGCACCGCCGTCGCGAAGCACCAGCGTCACGACCGCGCCGACAGGCAATCGTAGCTCGTCCACGTGCACACCGTTGAGCTTCGAGCCGGCCGGGACCTCCAGTTGCAGCAGGTCGGCACCCATTTTCTCCAGCGGCGCCGACTCGACCTCCAGGTCGGTGGTCTCGCCGGGCGCGGTCACCCCGAGCCGCTTGGCGACCGGAGGCAGCGTGACGCCCTGCACCGCGGTGTACACCACGACCAGCACGAACACGACGTTGAACAGGGTCTGCGCGCCGGCTAGCCCGGCGGACAGCGGGATCGTAGCGAGCACGACCGGGACGGCGCCGCGCAGCCCCGCCCAGGACAGGAACGCCTGGTCGCGCCAGCCGAAACGGAACGGGGTGACGCTGACCAGCACCGACAGCGGCCGCGCGAGCAGGATCAGGACCAGCCCGACGACCAGGGCCGGCACCACCGCCTTGCCGAGCTGGCTCGGCGAGGCGAGCAGCCCGAGCAGCACGAACAGGCCGATCTGGGCGAGCCAGGCGAGGCCGTCGGCGAAGCCGAGCATGGCCCGCCGGTGCGGCAGGTGCGCGTTGCCGAGCACCACGCCCGTGACGTAGACCGCGAGGAAGCCCGACGCGTGGGCGACCGAGCCGACGGCGTAGGCCAGGACCGTGAGCCCGACGGCCGCGAGGGGGTACAGGCCGGCGGACGGCAGCGCGGCCCGGCGCAGCGCCCACGCGCCACCGAGCCCGACGACGAGGCCGATCACGGCGCCGGCGAGCAGCTCGTACACGACCAGCGCCAGCTGCAGCCACCACGGGCCGGTGACGCCCTCCGGCAGCGACAGCAGCACGACGAGGATCACCACGGGGGCGTCGTTGATGCCGGACTCCGCCTCGAGGATCGCGGCGAGCCTGGGCCGCACCGGCATCCGGCGCAGCGTGGAGAACACGGCGGCGGCGTCGGTCGAGGAGAGCACCGCCCCGTAGAGCAGCGCCTGCTGCCAGCCGACGCCGAGCGCGTAGTGCGTGATCACGCCGACGACGGCGACGCTGACCGCGACGCCGGCCGTCGACAGCACCACCGCCGGGCCCAGGACAGGCCGCAGCGTGGACCAGCGGGCCGTCAGGCCACCCTCGGCGATGATCACGACCAGCGCGCAGATGCCGAGGGTGCGGGTGAGCTCCGCGTTCTCGAAGTCGATGCCGAACCCGGCCTCGCCGATCACGACGCCGAGCAGCAGGTAGACCAGCAGGCTGGGCAGGCCGAGGCGCACGGACAGGCGCACCGCGCCCACGCAGACCAGCAGCACCGCCGCGCCGATCAGCAGCGCCATGTTGAGCTCGTGGCTCAAAGCGCGGGGTCCATCAGCGCGTCAACGCGGTCCTTGTATCCGTCCGGCAGCTCGACGAGCTTGTCCCGGCTGGCGGCCCCGGCCTTGAGCCGCAGCGCCGACGGCCGCAGCCGCAGCGCGTCCGCGAGCGCCTTCAGCGCCGCCTCGGTGGCCTGGCCGTCGACCGGCCGGGCGCCGACCGCGACGACCAGCGCGGGGCCGTAGGGCCCGGCGTAGCTACCGCCGACCGCGGTGCGGGAGGCACCCGGCTTGACGCGGATCGCGATGGTTGGCATGCCTCATTGTGAGGGTTCACCCGATCGAGGACGATAGCCCGGACCGGTGAGCATCAACCGCGACCGGCCAGGACCACATCGTTGGGCTCGCAGACGCTGCACGGCGTGAAGCCCAGCTCGACCGCCTCGCCGATCGGCAGCGGCTCGCTCTCCCGGCCGAGCAGGTGCACGCAGCCGCGCACGTGGTAGCGGGGACGGCCGTCGATGACCAGCACCTCGTCGGTCATCGTGGAGACGCGGGCGATGTCGGCGGCCGACGATGCCTGGATCGGCGGCTCGTCCTCCGGGTCCTCGTCGTCGTAGTCCTCGCCGTCGACGGACCACTCGCCGGCGGCGGCCTGCGGGTATTCCTCGAACGGGGGCACGTCCGGCTGCTGCGGCGCCGCGGCCTCGCGGGGCTCGTCGCGGGGTTCGTCGCGCACCGGCGCCATCATCGCGGTCTCGTCGGCCGGCGGCAGGTTGGCGTCGGACCGGGCGCTGCCGCCGAGGCGGGTCGCGCCGCCACGGCCGTAGGTGGTGCCGCCGGTGGAGCGGGCGCCGGCACCGACCGGCTGGCGGGCCTCCCGCGCCATGCCGCCGTCGCCGTCCAGGCGCGACTCGAACGGGTCGTAACGCTCGTCCGAGGGCACCTGCTGGCCGATGCGACCGGCCCGGGACGAACGGGCGGCGGCGGCCTGGCGCCCGCCGACGATGAGCGCGACCGCCGCGAGGAGGCTCGCCCCGATCGACGCCACCAGCAGGGCGTCGGCACCTTGCAGCAGGCCCACCACGAGCAGGCCCACGGCCACGACGATCAGCAGCAGACTTCCGACGATCACGGCCTACCCCTCCGCATTACGATCCCGGCACATGCTGCACACATACCCGGGCGAGTGTCTCTGTCGCCCGTACAACGAACGAGACCCCGGATAGCGACCGGCGCCCCAGCCGTTTTTCGGCTGGGGCGCCGCGTGTCGCATTGACCGGCGTGTCGGATCAGTGCTCTGTGCTGGTCACCTGTCGGACGGGACGACTACCGTCCCGCACCCTCGTAGCCACCGGAGAGTCCGGCCGTGGCGAGGCCGGCACCGCCGGCGGCGGCGCGGGTCGCGCCCTCGTTGCGGGCGGCCATCTCGGCCTCGAGGCTCTGCTCGCGGCCGGTCAGGTCGCGCAGCTGGCTCTCCAGGTAGGCCTTCAGGCGGGTCCGGTATTCCCGCTCGAACTGCTTGAGCTCCTCGATGTGCTTCTGCAGCGCGGTGCGCTTGGCGTCCAGGCCGCCCATCGCCTCCTGGTGGCGCTGGCGGGCGTCGCGCTCGAGCGCGTCGGCCTTCGCCCGCGCGTCGCGGGTGACCTCCTCGGCCTTGGTGCGGGCCTCGGACAGCAGCTTGTCGGCCTCGCGGCGGGCGTCGGACACGTGGTCGTCGGCGGTGCGCTGAGCCATCATCAGGACGCGGAGCGCCTGCTGCTCGCCGTCGCCGCCGGTCGGCCCGCCCTGCGAGCGGATCTGGTCGAGCTCCTGCTGCATGCCGCGGGCGGCCTGCTCGGCGGACTGCTTCTCCCGCTGGACGCGCTCGAACTGCGTCTTGAGGTCGGCGAGTTCCGAGGCGAGGCGCGGGTCACCGCCGCCGGGACCGGCGGGGGCACGACCGCCACCGCCGCGCTCGAGCTGGGCGCGCAGCTCGTTGTTCTCCTCAATCAGCCGGGCGAGCTCGCGCTCGACCTCGTCGAGGAAGGCGTCGACCTCCTCCTCGTCGTAGCCCCGTTTACCGATGGGGGGCTTCTTGAAGGCGACGTTGTGGACGTCGGCCGGGGTCAGCGGCATCGAAACTCCTCGGGTCAGTTGCGGCCGCGTGGCCGCCGATCGGGGCGAGTCACGAGAACACCTCGATCAGTTGCCTTACCACGACGTTCATCAGCACGAACAGGATAACCAGCAGCACAAGCGAAGACAGGTCCACGGCCACGGTACCAATACGCAGCGGACGGATCACCCGCCTCAACGCTTTGAGCGGCGGATCGGTGACGCTCCACACCACTTCGAGGGCGGCCGCGGCTCCCCGGCCCGGTTGCCAGCGGCGGCCGAACTGCATCACGTAGCCCATGACAAAGCGCGCGAGGAGCACCACCAAGAACAGGTAGAGCAGCAGATGCACGATCTGCAGGGTGATGGACACCACGGCCGTTGAGTCCTCGCATCAGCTCTGGTTGAAGAACCCGCCCTCGGCGATCTTAGCTTTGTCCTCAGCGGTGACCTGGACATTTGCCGGAGAGAGCAGGAAGACTCGGTTGGTCACCCGCTCGAAGTTACCACGCAGGCCGAATACGAGTCCTGCCGCAAAGTCGACCAAACGCTTCGCGTCCGACTCGTCCATTTCGGTGAGGTTCATGATCACCGGGTGGCCGTCGCGGAAGTGCTCGCCGATGGTGCGGGCCTCGTTGTAGGTCGTGGGGTGCAGCGTGGTGATCGCGTAGCGACGGTCCTCGGCGTCTTCCTCGACCACCGGCCGCTCCCTCGTCGACGGCTGCGGCGCCAGGGCCAGGTTGTCCCGTGTCGGGTAGCTGACGGTCGTGGGGCGGGTGATCGAGCGCACGGTGCTGCGGCTCGCGGTCGCGTCCCGCTCGGCCGCCGACAGCCGCTCCGACGCCGTCATCCGCTCCGAGGCGGCGAGGCGCTCGGAGGCGGTGAGCCGCTCCGAAGTGGACGGCCGCTCGGACCCCGCCAGCCGGTCGGACAGCCGGTCGGACCCGGCCATCCGGTCGGACAGCCGGTCCGACACGGAGAGTCGCTCGGACGTCGTGCGGGCGCGCGGCGCCGGCACCTCGTCGACGTCGTCCTCGTCGTCGGCGAAGTCGTCACCGTAACCCCGGTAGTGACGGTCGTCGTAACCCCGTTCGTCTTCGTCCTCGACGAGTCCGAGCCATACGCCCGCCCTGCGCAGAGCACCCATACGCGCTCCTCCGTCCACCGCCATGCGGCACTTCCCCCCGTTGTCGGTGCCACCGATCACCTGGTGCGACACCGCCCCGCCGGCGCAGAACCACACCCGTGTAGTTTTTCCGTTCCCGCGGTCAGGCTACCCCAGCGGGGGTCGATTTCCGAGCAATGCGCTACCGACACGGACATGTGTCGAGCCGTGCGAAATCGCCGATTCGAGGTCGTCGCTCATGCCCGCGGAAATCCAGTCGGCGCCCGGAAAGGCGACGCGCAACCGCGCGGATACGTCGGCGAGTCGCGCGAATGCGGCGTCCGGTTCCCACCCGAGCGGGGCGACCGCCATCACACCTTTGAGTGCCAGAACGGGGCTCGCCGCGATTGATTCGGCCATTTGTTCGATTATCCCGGTGACCGCGCCGCCGCGGTGCTCGTCGTCGTCGAGGCTCACCTGGACCAGCGCACCGAGCGGGGTGCTGCGCTCCGCCTTGACGGCGGCGGCCACGAGCGCGTCGACGAGCCGCAGGCTGTCCACGGAGTGCACGACGGAGGCGTAGGAGACGACCGAGCGCGCCTTGTTGCGCTGCAGCTGCCCGATGAAGTGCCAGTGGAGGCCGGCCGGCGCGGCGGCGGCCTTCGGCGCGGCCTCCTGGTCGCGGTTCTCCCCCACGTCCAGCACCCCCAGGGACGCCAGGCGGGCCACGTCCTCGGCCGGGTAGGTCTTGGTGACCGCGACCAGCGTCACCTCCCCTGCGTCCCGGCCGGCCGCCTTGCAGGCGGCGGCGATCCGCTCCCGCACCTTGGCCAGGTTGCGCCCGATCTCCTCGGTCCGCGCGTCGGTCACTGAAGCTCTCCCGCCATGAAAAGAAAACTGGGTGGGTCCCGGGGGACCCACCCAAGTCTTTCAGGCGCCGTTCTTCAGGAAGTCCGGCACGTCGACGTCGTCGAACAGCACCCGCCGGGGCGGCGGCGGTGCCTGGCGCTCGACCGGCGCCGGCTCCTTCGGCTGGTGGTGCGAGCGCGGCGGGCGGGCCTCCACCGGCCGGTAGGCCGGCGCGCCGCCGTCGAACCCGGCCGCGATCACCGTGACGCGGACCTCGTCGCCGAGCGCGTCGTCGATGACCGCGCCGAAGATGATGTTGGCGTCGGGGTGTGCCGCGTCGGTGACCAGCTGCGCCGCGTCGTTGATCTCGAACAGGCCGAGGTCGGAGCCGCCGGCGATGGACAGCAGCACCCCACGCGCGCCGTCCATGCTCTGCTCCAGCAGCGGGCTGGAGATCGCCGACTCGGCCGCCTCGACGGCGCGGTTGTCCCCGCGCGCGCTGCCGATGCCCATGAGGGCGCTACCGGCACCGCTCATGACGCTCTTCACGTCGGCGAAGTCCAGGTTGATCAGGCCGGGCGTGGTGATCAGGTCGGTGATGCCCTGGACACCGGACAGCAGCACCTGGTCGGCCTGCCGGAAGGCGTCCATCATCGAGATGCCCCGGTCGCCGAGCGCCAGGAGCCGGTCGTTGGGGATGACGATGAGCGTGTCGCACTGGTTGCGCAGCTCCTCGATCCCCGCCTCGGCCTGGACCTGCCGGCGCTTGCCCTCGAAGGAGAACGGCCGGGTGACCACGCCGATCGTCAGCGCGCCGAGCTTCCGCGCGATGTTCGCCACCACCGGCGCGCCGCCGGTGCCTGTGCCGCCGCCCTCACCGCAGGTGACGAAGACCATGTCAGCGCCCTTGAGCACCTCTTCGATCTCGTCGCGGTGGTCCTCGGCGGCGTTCTTGCCCACGTCGGGGTTGGCGCCGGCGCCGAGCCCCCGGGTCAGTTCCCGGCCGACGTCGAGCTTGACGTCGGCGTCGCTCATCAGCAGGGCCTGGGCGTCGGTGTTGATCGCGATGAACTCGACGCCCTTGAGGCCAACCTCGATCATGCGATTGACGGCGTTGACCCCGCCGCCGCCGATGCCGACGACCTTGATGACCGCGAGATAGTTGTGCGGATGTGTCATCGGACTGCCTTTCCTTTCGAGGTTGGCGAGCGCCGATCCTTCCCGGAGCCGTCGAACTGGTGAAGCCCGACCCCGCGACGGGCGACGTCCGCCATGCAGACGCACTGGATGTGGGTCCCGCAAACCCTCACCCTTTACTAGAGGCTTATAGTTATGTCAACTAATGCCTTATCGCAAGGTAAGGGCCCGACTGTCGTGATCCAAGGACCGCCGCCCGGCGTGTCGGCTATTCGCCCACGATGCCGTCGACCAATTCCCTAACGGCGTCGAGGTGTCCGTTGTGACGGGCGGTCTCCTCGATCATGTGCAGAAGCACCCAGCGGACCGACACGGGCGCGCCGTGCCGCCTCCCCCGGCAGGTCCCGTCAAGGTCGACGCCGGTCAGCAGTGACCCGGACACGGCGCACTGCGCGCGGTAGGCCGACAGCAGACCCGGCAGCGTCGCCCCGGGCCGCCGGCGCCAGTCGAGGTCCGGGTCCGCGGCGCTCCAGTGCGTGGGCACGTCCAGCCCGCCGACGATCCGTTCGAACCAGTACGACTCGACCGCCGTCAGGTGTGACACCAGTCCGGCCGCGCTGGTCAGCGACGGCGGCGGCAGCGGCGTGCGCCAGGCGGCACTCTCGTCCAGGCCGGCGCACTTGACGTGGACCGTCTCGCGGTGCCAGTCGAGCCAGCCGGTGAGCAGCGCCCGCTCGTCGCCGGTGTACGGCACGTCGCGGCGGGTCATTCCGCCGCCTCCGGCGTCGGCCTGACCTCAAGCAGCAGTGCTGATGACCGGCCCGAGACACTTCGCTGGCCGGTCATCGCTCCAGCACCACCCCGGGCGCGCTCACGTCGAGGGTCTTGTCCGGCGGGATCGTGGTGAACTGCAGCACCCGGATCTTCGCCTCGTTCTGGGTCGCGTCGCCCCACACGACGGTGCGGCCCGCGGTGAGCTCCAGCCGGATGCGGGTCGGCGCGTCGGCGGCCAGCGCGACGAGCGTGTCCCGCAGCCACGGCGGCAGCGTGGCCAGGACGGTCAGCGCGGCCCGCGTGGTGGCGTCGCCGGGGGCGGGGGCGGCCAGGCGCAGCACCGGCAGCCCCGGCGGCGCCGAGCCGACCGGCAGGTACGCCACACCGTCGGCGTCGAGCAGGACGAAGCCGAGGGCGCGCGGCACCACGGCGATCGCGGTCCGCTCCCGCACGGCCAGGACGAGGGTGCGCGGGTAGTCCTTCGACGCGGCGACCGAACGGACCGGCTTGAGCTCGCGGACCCGGCGTTCCACGCCGCCGAGGTCGAGCCGCGCGAGGGGCGTGCCGGTGGCGACCCGCGCCGCGTCCCGGACGTCCTGCGCGCTCAGCGCCGACACGCCGGTCACCCGGATCCCGTGGACCCCGAGCGCCGGCGTGGCGTAGACGACGGCGACGACCCCGCCGAGCAGCGCGACGACGCCCAGCCCGACCAGCCACGACAGCAGGACGCGCAGGCGGTGCTGCCGGGCCCGCTTCGCGAACCGCCGCTGGGATGAGCCGGCGGGTGCGGTGCGAGGTGCGAGGACGAGCCGCCAGCCGCGCGTGGACGTCAAGGGCGTCTCAGTCCCCTTCGGGCCGGTTGTGCCTGCCGACGTACCCGGCGCCGGCGTCCTTGAGTGCCGCCAGGAGCTCGTCGCCCATCAGGGAGATCGGCGGCGCGCCCATCGTGACGACGACGTCGCCCTCCCGGACCCGGGCGACGACCTCCCGGGGCACGTCCTCCCATGACGGCACGAACACCTTGCGGTCCTCGGGCAGGTCGACGGCGGCGGTCAGCGCGACCCCGCCCTCCCCCGGCTCCCGGACCTCGCCGGGCCCGAAGACCTCCATGACGATCGCCTCGTCGCCCAGGGACAGCGCGGCGGCGATCTCGGCCTGGAAGTCGCGGGTGCGGTACATCCGGTACGGCTGGAACACCACGATCAGCCGCCCGCCCGCGGCGACCTCGCGCAGCGTGTGCATCGCCGCGGCGATCGGGACCGGGTGGTACGCGTACTCGTCGTAGATCCGCACGCCCGCCTCGGCGCCCTTGAACTCGAAGCGCCGCCGCACCCCGGGGAACGTGGACAGCGCCTCGATCGCCGACTCCGCGGAGATGCCCAGCCGCAGCGCGGTGAGCACCGCCCCCGCCGAGTTGAGGCCGAGGTGGGCGCCCGGCACCGGCAGGTACACCTCGCCGAGCGGCACGCCGTCGTGGTGCGCGACGTAGCGCACGCCCTGCGCGGAGGAGCGCACCTCGGACAGGCGCAGGTCGGCGTCGGGGGCCGTGCCGTAGGTGACCACGTCGCCGCCGGCGGCGCGGACCCGCACCGCCATCCGCTGGGCGCCGGGGTCGTCGGCGCAGGTCACCACGAACCCGCCCGGCTCGACCCGGGCGCAGAACTCGACGAACGCGTCCTCGAGGCCCTGCAGGTCGCCGTAGGTGTTGAGGTGGTCGGCGTCGATGTTGGTGACGACCGCGACGTGCGGGTTGTAGAGCAGGAACGACCGGTCGCTCTCGTCGGCCTCCGCCACGAACAGCTCGCCGCTGCCGTGGTGGGCGTTGGAGCCGACCTCGGAGATCTCGCCGCCGATGACGAACGACGGGTCGAGCCCGGCGTGCTGGAGCATCAGCGTGATCATCGACGTGGTCGTCGTTTTGCCGTGGGTACCGGCGACCGCGACGCTGCGCCGTCCCACCATGGTCGCCGCCAGGGCCTCGGAGCGGTGCATGAGCCGCAGCCCCCGCTCGCGGGCGGTGACGAGCTCGATGTGGTCCTGCGGGATGGCGGTGGAGTAGACGACCGTGTCGACCCCGTCGAGGTTGGACGGCAGATGGGTGCGGTAGATCGTGCCGCCGAGCGCCTTGAGCGCCGCCAGCTGCGGCCACTCGCGCAGCTCGCTGCCGGACGTGGGGATGCCCCGGGTGAGCAGGAGCCGGGCGAGCCCGCTCATGCCGACCCCGCCCACCCCGACCAGGTGCACCGCGCCGAGGTCCTCGGCAGTCAGTGCGGGTGCCTCAGTCATGCTCCGACCACCTTCAGCAGGTACCGGCGAAGGGCCTCGTCGCCGTCTCGGCGGCCGTACCCCGCCGCGGCGCGGCTCATGCCGGCCAGCCTCGCGCCGTCCCGCACCAGCGGGACGACGGTGTCCGCGACCCACTGCGGGGACAGGTCGCCGTCCTCGACGATGAGGCCGCCACCGGCCTCCACGACCGGCAGCGCGTTGCGGCGCTGCTCGCCGTTGCCCCAGGGCAGCGGCACGTAGATCGCCGGCATGCCCACCGCGGCCGTCTCGGCGCAGGTCATCGCGCCGCCCCGGCACAGCGCCAGGTCGCCCGCGGCGTAGCCGAGCTCCATCTCCGACAGGAACTTGATCTTCACGTAGGGCGCCGGCAGCCCGCTGGGCACCTCGACGTCGTCGTTGCGGGCGCCGATGATGTGCAGCACCTGCACCCCGGAGCCGGTGATCTGTTTCGCCGCGCCGGACACCGCGAGGTTGATCGACCGGGCGCCGGCCGACGCGCCGAACACGAACAGCGTCGGCAGGTTCGGATCGAGGCCGAAGTGGGCTCTGGCCTGCGCCCGCAGCGCGGCCCGGTCGAGGGTGGCGATGCTCTGCCGCAGCGGCACCCCGACCACCTCGGCGTGCGCCACGGACGGGATCTGCTGAGCCTGGTGGGGGAAGCCGAGCACGATGTGCTTGGTGAAGCGCATGCCCATCTTGTTGGCGACACCGACGGGCACGTTGACCTCGTGGATGATCGTCGGCGTCTTGCGCCGCCAGGCGGCGATGTAGGCCGGGACGGAGACGTAGCCGCCGAAGCCGACCACCGCGTCCGCCTCGACCTCGTCGAGGATCTCGCGGGTGGCCTTCGCGGCCTTGAACATGCGGTCCGGGGTGCGGACCAGGTTCATGTTCACCGAGCGCGGCAGCTGGAAGGCGGGGACATGGCGCAGGTCATAACCGCGCTGGGGGATGATCTCGCCCTCCATCCCGCGCTCCGAACCGATACAGGTGATCCGCAGGCCGGGATCGTGCCGGCGGAGGCAGTCGGCGAAGGCGAGCAGCGGGTAGATGTGCCCGCCGGTGCCTCCGCCGGCCAGCACCACGGAGCGCAGCGCTGCCATCAGGAGCTCCTTCCGCGGGTCCGCCCGGGGCTGCTGCCGTCAGGCACCAGGGGACGACCCGTCGCGCGTGTCGAGGGGACGTCACCGTCGCTCTCCGAGCGTGCGCGCGGCAGCGGCGGCAACGGCGCCCAGAGTAGTCGCACCCACTTTCGCGGCGGACGGGCGTGCATGGCTCTGGCGCAGTCGGGCTCGGCGCGGGCCGCGGAGCTGAGCATCCCGGCCGCGCCGAGGGCCACGACCAGGGCGCTGCCGCCGTCGGAGATGAACGGCAGGGGCAGGCCGGTGATCGGCATGAGGCCGACGACCCCGCCGATGTTGATGATCGCCTGCCCGACGAACCAGATGGTGATCGCGGCGGCGACGAGCCGGCGGAACGGGTCCTCGACCCGGCGGGCGATGCGCAGCCCGGTGTAGGTGAGCATGCCGAAGAGCATCAGCACGACCAGGCAGCCGACCACGCCGAGCTCCTCGGCGACGATGGCGAAGATGAAGTCGTTGTGCGCGTTGGGCAGCCGCCCCCACTTGAGGTGGCCCTCGCCGAGCCCGACGCCGAACCAGCCGCCGTTGCCGATCGCCCACAGTCCCCGCAGGTACTGGTAGCGCCCGGCGGTCGCGTCGGCGTCGATGGACGGGTCGAAGAACACCTTGATGCGGGCCAGCCGGTAGTCCTTCTCGGCCGGCAGGAGGATCAGTGCCAGCACGCCGGCGACCACCAGGCCGCCGAGCCAGCCGAAGACCGGCAGCCGGGCCCCGGCCGCCCACAGCAGCCCGGTGAACAGCACCACGAGGCAGATCATCGAGCCGAGGTCGTTGTACCCGACGAGCAGCAGCAGCACGACGGTGACGGGCAGCAGCGGCATGAACAGCTCCCGCCACGACAGGATCGTGCGTCCCTTGCGCACCAGCAGGTCGGCGCCCCAGACGACGAGGGCGACCTTCGCCAGCTCGGCCGGCTGGACCTGGACCCCGCCGATGTGCAGCCACAGGTCCTCGGCCCAGATCGGCCCGAGCCGGATCGCCACGACGTCCGCGCCGGGCGGGGTGCGGCTGGCCGACAGCCAGCCCATCAGGTCGACGAAGCCCATGAGCACGAACGCGGCGATGAGCAGCGGCCCGGCGACGGCGCGGAACGTGCGCACCGGCAGCCGCTGGCAGACCCAGAACGCGATGAGACCGACGACGGCGAAGATCGTCTGCTTGAGCACGGAGCCGAACGGGCTGCCGGTCGTGGCGTAGTTGTCGACGCCGGTGACCGAGAACACCATGACCAGGCCGATGAAGACCAGCAGCCCGACGCTGGACAGCAGCAGGTAGTAGGAGGCGAGGGGCCGGTCCAGCAGCCCCCGCAGCGCGTCGAACCAGCCGAGGATGCCGCTGCCCGGTGGCCCCGGCGTCGCGGGTACCGGTGCCGCCGCCGTGTCCTGTTCCGCATCGCCCCGCATGGGGACCATCATGCAGCCGGGACCCGCGAGGTCGGCCGACCAAGGGATCCCGGCGTGTCGGAGCGGCTCGATGCGTCCCCGGCGTCAGCCGGAGCCGCGTCCCGGCGTCAGCCGAGCCGCGTCCCTGCGTCAGCCGGAGCCGCTCATCACCCGCAGGAAGTCGGCGGCGAACAGGCCCAGCGACGCGGCCATGCCCAGCCCGGCGATGATCCAGAAGCGGACCACGATGTTGACCTCGCTCCAGCCGGCCAGCTCGAAGTGGTGCTGCAGCGGCACCATCCGGAAGATGCGCTTGCCGGTCGTGCGGTACGAGCCGATCTGCATGATCCACGTCACGACGATGATGAAGAACAGCAGGCCCATCAGCGGCAGCAGCAGGACGGTCTTGGTCGCCACGGCGAGCCCGGCGATGAGCGAGCCGAGCGCCATCGACCCGGTGTCGCCCATGAAGATCCGCGCCGGTGACGTGTTCCACCACAGGAAGCCGACCAGCGCGCCGACGGCGGCACCGGCGATCAGCGCCATCTCCAGGGGGTCACGCACGTCGTAGCAGTAGTTGGCGGTGTACTCCGGGTCGGCGCACCAGTGCCGGTACTGCCAGAACGCGATCGCCATGTAGCTGCCGATCACCAGGATCGAGGTGCCGGTGGCGAGGCCGTCGAGGCCGTCGGTCAGGTTGACCGCGTTGGACATCGACATGACCACGAACACGAAGAAGACGACCGCGCCGATCTTGGTGATGTTGAGCCAGTCGATGTCGTGGACCCACGACAGCTTCGGGCTCGCGACCGTGGTGACGACCGCGTCGCCGGTCTTTTCCGCCGGCACGTACAGCGCGATCGCGCCGAAGACGGCACCGATGAGCGCCTGGCCGATGAGCTTGCCGCGCTTGTTGAGCCCGTCGCTGTTGCGCTTGGCGACCTTGAGGTAGTCGTCGAGGAAGCCCAGCAAGCCGGTGAAGACGAACAGGCCCAGCAGGACCACCGCGGTCGCGGTCGGCCCGCTCGGGCGCAGCTGCTGGTCCGGCAGCGTGGTCAGCGCGACGTGCCCGCCGGTGTAGGCGATGAGGGTGGCGAAGATGAACACCACGCCGCCCATCGTGGGCGTGCCCTTCTTGCCCAGGTGACCCTGCGGCCCGTCGGCGCGGATCGGCTGGTCGGCCTTGAGCCGGGTGAAGTACCTGATCGCGATCGGGGTGCCGAACAGCGAGATGAGGAACGCGACGAACGCCGCGACGAAGACGGCCCTCACTTGAGGCCCTCCCGCAGGGCGTCGGCGATGTCCCACGTCCGGTACCTGGATCCCTTGACCAGGACCACGTCGCGAGGCCGCAGCTCGTCGCGCAGCAGCGCGACGGCGGCCTCCTGATCGGTCACGAGCACCGGGTCTCCTCCCCAACTCGCCACGACGGACGCACCGTGCAGGATCGGCGCGGCCTGCTCGCCTACGGCCACGAGACGGTCGACGCCGAGTTCAGCGGCGAGGCGACCGACCTCCTCATGACCGGTTCGCTCATACTCGCCGAGCTCCGCCATGAAGCCGAGCACCGCGATCATCCGCCGTCCGCCGGCCACCGCGGTGAGCGCACGGAGCGCCGCCGCCATGGACGCCGGGTTGGCGTTGTACGAGTCGTCGATGACCGTGACATCGTCGGCACGGTCGAAGACATCCATCCTTCGGGTCGACAAGCCCTCTAGATCGCCGAGTGTGGCGGCGATCCCGGCCGGATCCACACCGGCGTGCGACGCCACGGCAGCGGCGAGTAACGCGTTGCCGACCTGGTGGCGTCCGGCGGCGTCGAGCCGGACGGGCACGGCGTCGCCGCCGGGGACGTGCAGCGTGAACCCGAACCGGCCGCGGTCGAGCCCGACCACGTCGGTGGCACGGAAATCCGACAGTGCCGACTCGCCGGCGAGCACGACCGTGGCGGTGGTGCGCGCGGCCATCGCGGCGACCCGGGGGTCGTCGGCGTTGAGCACGGCCAGGCCCGCCGGCCGCAGCGCCTCGACGAGCTCACCCTTGGCCAGGGCGGTGCCCTCGACCGAGCCGAACTCGGCGATGTGCGCCACCCCGACGTTGACCACCACGGACACGTCCGGCGGCGCGATGTCGCACAGGTACCGCAGGTGCCCGACGCCGCGCGAGCCCATCTCCAGGACCAGGAAGCGGGTGTCGGCGGCGACCTTGAGCACCGTGTACGGGGTGCCGAGCTCGTTGTTCTCCGACGCGGTCGTCGCCACGGTCGGCCCGGCGGTGCGCAGCAGCGCCGTGATGAGGTCCTTGGTGCTCGTCTTGCCCGACGAGCCGGTGACCGCGACGACGGTCAGGCCGTCCAGCCGGGCCAGGACCGCCCGGGCGAGCCGGCCGACGGCGGTCAGCGGGTCCTCGACCACGATCGTGGGCACGCCCTCGACGGGCCGGCTGCCGAGGACCGCGACGGCGCCGTCGGCGACCGCCTTGGCGGCGAAGTCGTGCGCGTCGACCTTCGCACCGGCGAACGCCACGAACAGCCCGCCGGGCGCGACCTTGCGGGAGTCGTACTCGACGGGGCCGTCGACGACCGCGGCCGCGACGGTGGCGGGGTCGGACGCGTGCAGGGTGCCGCCGACCGCGGCGGTGATCTCGGCGACGGTGAGCGGGATCATGAGGCGGCCACCCGCAGCGCTGCGGCGAGCTCGACCCGGTCGTCGAACGGTAGCGTCTCCCCGCCGACCTCCTGGCCGCGTTCGTGCCCCTTGCCCAGCAGCGCCACCACGTCGCCGGGCTTCGCCTGCTCGACCGCGTAGGCGATGGCGCTCTTGCGGCCGTCGACCTCGACCACGGTGGCGGAGCCGCCCTTGGTGCCGGCGAGGACCTCGGACCGGATGAAGGCGGGGTCCTCGGTGCGCGGGTTGTCGTCGGTGATGACGACGAGGTCGGCGCCGAACGCGGCGGCCCGGCCCATCAACGGCCGCTTGCCCCGGTCGCGGTCGCCGCCGGCGCCGACGACGCAGATGACCCGGCCGCCCCGGGACGCGGCCAGGGTCCGCAGCGCGGCGAGGACCTCGATCATCGCGTCGGGCTTGTGCGCGTAGTCCACGACGCCGAGCACGTCGCCGGGGGCTTCGACCCGCTCCATCCGGCCGGGCGAGCCGGGCGCCCGCGCGACGGCCTTCGCGGCGACGGAGATGTCGACCCCGACGGCGACGAGCGAGGCGATCGCGAGCAGCGCGTTGGCCACGTTGTGCCGGCCGGGCAGGCCCACGCCCGAGCCGACGGAATAGTCGTGCCGGTGGACGGTGAACCGCTGCCCGTAGCCCTCGGGCGTGATGTCGGTGGCGCGGAAGTCGGCGACGGAGTAGCCGGCCGCCGAGTACGTCCACGACGCGGGCTTGCGCAGCCGCATCACCTGCGCGTCGTCGAGGTTCAGGATCTCGGTCGCGGCGCGGCCGTCGAACAGGCGGGCCTTCGCCGCGAAGTACGCCTCGACGTCCGGGTGGAAGTCGAGGTGGTCCATGCCGAAGTTGGTGTAGCCGGCGGCGGCGAACCGCACGCCGTTGACCCGGCCGAGCTCGAGGGCGTGGCTGGAGACCTCCATGACGACCGCCTCGACACCGCGCTCGAGACCGGCGGCGAACAGCGCGTGCAGGTCGGTCGCCTCCGGCGTGGTGCGGGCGCTGTCGACGGTGAGGTCGCCGACGCGGGTCTCGACGGTGCCGATGAGGCCGGTGACCAGCCCGGCGGCGCGCAGCCCGGCCTCGATGAGGTACGCGGTGGAGGTCTTGCCGGCGGTGCCGGTGACGCCGATCGTGGTCAGCTGCCGGGTCGGCTCGCCGTACACGTGCGAGGCGACGTCGCCCAGCGCCGCGCGCGGGTCGTCGACCACGATCGTGGGCAGGTCGCGGACCTGGGCCGCGCCGGTCGCGTCGGTCAGCACCGCGACCGCGCCGGCCGCCCTGGCCTGCTCGACGAACTGCACCCCGTGCACCTGCGAGCCCGGCATCGCGGCGTAGAGGTCACCAGGACGTACCAGGACGCCACGGTGCGTCACGCCGGTGACGGCGACCTCGCCGTCCTGCGCCGCCATGGGCGCGCCTACGAGGGCCGCCAGCTCGACGGCGAGCACGGGGCGGACACTCCTCGGACGGGGATAGCCGGGCACGGGGTCAGACCCTACCCGTCCCGCCGCGAAGTGCCAGAGCCGGTGTCACGGGTAGATCGTCAGCTTCGGCGCCGTGGTGCCCGTCGGCACCACACCGAAGTTGCTCAGGGTGACCGCCATCATCTCCTTGAACAACGGTGCGGCGACCGAGCCGCCTGCGCCGCCCGGCACGTGCGCGGTGACCGCGACCACGTACCGTGGCGCCTCCGCCGGCGCCATGCCGATGAACGACACCACATCGCCGGGGGCGTAGCCGCCGTCCTGAGGCAGTTTCGACGTGCCGGTCTTCCCCGCGATCCGGTAGCCGGGGATCGCCGCCTGATGGCCGGTCGCGTCGTCGAGGGTGGTGACACCCTCGAGCATGACGCGCAGTTGCTGGGCGTACACCGGATCCATGACCCGGCGGGTCACCTGCGGGGCCGGCTTCGTCTGCGTGCCGTCCGGCGCGATGATCTTCCTGACCAGGGTCGGCTGGACCCACAGGCCGTCGTTGGCGATCGCGCCGTAGACGGCGGCCATCTGGATCGCGGTCGTGGCCACGCCGTTGCCGATCGGGATCGAGCCGGGGCTGGAGCCGGTCCACTGCTCCGGCGGCAGCAGCTGCCCGGGCGACTCGTTGGGCAGGCCGACGCCGGTGCGCTCGCCGAGCCCGAACTTGCGCTGGTACTCGTACAGCTTGTCCTTGCCGAGCATGTCCGCGACGGCGATCGTGCCGACGTTCGACGACAGCGCGAGGATGCCGGGGATGGTCATCGCCGTGCCGTCCTTCTGCGGCGGGTGGTCGGTGTACGTCGTGTCGCCCTTCTTGACCTTCGACGTGACGGTGACCGTCGAGGACGGCGTGATGAGGCCCTCCTGCAGCGCGGCGCCCATGACGATCGCCTTGTGGATCGAGCCCGGGTCGAAGACCGTCGCCGTGCACTGGTCCTTGAGCTGCTCCGGCGCCGACTTGCCGGGGTCGGCGGCGGCGAAGGACGGGTAGCTCGCCATCGCCATGACCTCCATGGTCTTGGCGTCGAGCACGATCGCGGTGCCGAAGCTGGCGCCGAGCGCGGTCATCCGGGCGCCGAGGGTGCTCTGCACCGAGTACTGCAGGTCCGCGTCGATGGTCAGCTCGACGGAGCTGCCCGGCCGGGCCGGATTGAGCTCCTGGAAGCCCTGCGGCAGCGGCTTGTCGAGGTCACCCTCGCCGTGCTCGTAGGTGTGCAGGCCGTCGATGCCGCGCAGCTGCTCGTTGTAGGCCTTCTCGATGCCGAGCTGGCCGGACAGGTCACTCTTCTGGGTGTACCCCAGGACGTTGGAGGCCAGGTCGTAGCCGGGCACCTCGCGGCGCTCGTCGCGGGCGACCTTCAGCGCGCCGCCGTAGCCGAGGGC
Source organism: Dactylosporangium sp. NPDC049525 (assembly GCF_040676755.1). Classification (NCBI taxonomy): domain Bacteria; kingdom Bacillati; phylum Actinomycetota; class Actinomycetes; order Micromonosporales; family Micromonosporaceae; genus Dactylosporangium; species Dactylosporangium sp. NPDC049525. Next base: position 437,198 of record NZ_JBFAPO010000003.1, read on the forward strand.
CTGGATCCGGTCGCCGTCCTCGATGTCGATCTGGTGCACGAGATACTCGAAGCGCACGTCGGTCTTGCCGTCGTCGCGTTTGTGCGGGGTCAGCTTGCGCACCAGGTCGGAGCGCAGCACGCCGTACCGGTCGAGGATCGCGAACAGCTCGTCGGCGGTCTTCTCCGGGTTCTTGATCACCATCGGGTCGGCCGCCACGTAGCGGGTCTCGACCGAGTGGACCAGGATCTTGCCGGTGCGGTCGAGGATCGCGCCGCGCGACGCGGCGAGGACCTCGTGCACGAGGCGGTCCTTGAGCCCGTCGGCGGCGTAGGCGCTGGCGTCGGTGAGCTGCAGCTGGATCAGGCGGATGCCGATCGCGGCGAACATGAGCAGCGCCAGGACCGTGGCCAGGCGCAGCCTGCGGCGCGGTTCGGCGAGCTTCGGCGCGCGGGTGGTGCGTGGCAGCCGGGGCACCCGCACCCGGCTCTGCTTGCGCGGTTTCCGGACCGGGGTCGTCTTGCGCACCGGGGTACGACCGGCGCCGCGCACCGGGGCGGCCCGCTTCAGCGGTGCCCTGGTCCGGCCGCCGCGGGGTTCGCCGTCGACCTCCGTCGCGGTGCGGCGCGCCCGCTGCGGCGTCCTGGCCTGCGTCCGCAGCTGCGGCTGCCGGGCCGCGCCGGCCGGGTCCTGCCGCGCGGTCTGCTGGGTCTGCGGCTGGGTCTCCTGCCGGGCCGCCTGCCGGGCCTGTGGCTGGGTCTTCTGGGTCCGCGGCTCCGTCTTCGGGGTCCGCGGCGTGTCCGCGGCGCGGCCGGCGGCCCGGCGGCCGGAGTCGGTGCGGCCGCCCTGCAGCACCTCCAGGGCCGGCCGGAACGGGTCGCCCCGCCCCGAGGCGGCGTGCTCGACCGACGCGTCGCGGACCGAGCGCCCCCGGGGCGTGTACCGGCGGGCCTCGGACATCGTGCCGCGCACCGGTGGCGGTTCGGCGGCGGGGTCCGCGCCGGCACGGGAACGGGCGGCCGCACCGGCACCCCCCGCGCCGGCGCGACCGCCCGTTCGCTGTCGACCCGCGTCACTGCCGCGACCGGCCTCCCGTCCGGCGCCCCCGCGCCGCTCGGTGCTGCCCCGCCGATCAGGAGTGTCGCCAGCCATCGTCCTGCAACTTCCCGTTGTTGAGTTGGCGCCCTGGTACGTGCCTGGTTACTTGCTCGGTCCCGGCATTTCGAGCTTGGTCCCGTCCGGCAGCAGCAGGAAGGCCGGCGTGCGCGACGGCACCAGACCCAGCTGCTTGGCCCGCGACGCGAGCGTCACCGGGGACTCCTTGCTGGCCAGGTCGCTGCGCAGCCGCTCCTCGTCCCGGTCGAGGGTGCTCTGCTTCGTCCTGAGCGCGTCGAGCTTGAACGCGTTCTCGGCGATCCGCGTGTTGAGCACGAGGATGCCGATCACACCGATGAGCACCAGCACGAGCACCAGCGCCACGAACGGCGCGCGTGGCGCGCTGACCGGCGCGGGTGGCGCCACCCGCAGTCGTGGCCGCTGCTCCTCACGACCGTCCCGGCCCGGCTGTGCCGGCTGCGTGGTCCCCCGCTCCGGCTGGAGCGCCGTCGCGCCGATGGTCGGGGCGTCGTTCTGCTCAGCCTGCTGCGCCGTGGTCCGGCCCCCCGACCGCGATGCACCCTGCTGAGTCCTGCGCGGCCGGTCGGCCGGCAGTGTCGTCACGTTCATCTCACACCTCCCCCAGAGGTTGTGCCTGTTGCCGCTACTTGCTGTCCTTCTTGTCGTCCGCGACCGGCTTGCGCTCCACGGCTCTGAGCCGCACGGACGCCGCCCGCGGGTTGGCCGCCACCTCGGCCGCGTCGGGGAGCTCGGCTCCCCTGGTGAGTACCTGCAACGCCGGCTCGCTGCCCGGCGGAACGAAGGGCAGCTCGACCGGCACCGTGGAACGGGTCCGCCCGGCGATCGCCTGTTTGACCAGGCGGTCCTCGAGCGAGTGGTACGACAGCACGACCATCCGCCCGCCCGGCTTCAGCGCGTCGAGCGCCGCCGGCAGTGCCCGCTCGAGCACGGCCAGCTCGCCGTTGACCTCGATGCGCAGCGCCTGGAACGTGCGTTTGGCCGGATGCCCCCCGGTGCGCCGCGCCGGTGCCGGGATCGAGTCCCTGACCAGCTCGGCCAGCCGGGCCGAGGAGTTCAGCTCCCCCTTCGCCCGTTCGCGCAGGATCGCCTGGGCGATGCGGGAGGCGAACTTCTCCTCCCCGTACACCCGCAGGACCCTGGCGAGGTCGCCGTGGCTGTAGGTGTTGACCACCTCGGCCGCGGTGACGCCCCGCGTCTGGTCCATGCGCATGTCCAGTGGTGCGTCCTGGGCGTAGGCGAACCCGCGGCCGGCGTCGTCGAGCTGCATCGACGACACCCCCAGGTCGAACAGCGCGCCGTCGATCCCGTCGAGCCCCTCACCGTCCAGCACGTCCTCGAGCTCGTCGTAGACGGCGTGCACGAGGTGGGTACGGTCGGCGAAGGGTGCCAGCCGCTGCCCCGCAAGGCGCAGCGCCTGGGTGTCGCGGTCCAGGCCGAGCAGCCGCACCTGCGGATGGGCCAGGAGCACGGCTTCGGCGTGACCGCCGAGGCCGAGCGTGGCGTCCAGGTGCAGCGCGCCCGCGCGGTCCAACGCGGGGGCGAGCAGCTCGAGGCAGCGCTCGAGCAGCACGGGAACGTGAATGTCCCGCTCCCCCATCGTCGACCCCCTACTGCGGCGGGTTCGCGGCCCGCCGTTGTGCTGAACGTGGTTGTTGCCCTGTGTGCCGCTGAGCTGAAACGTGATTCACGTCCTGCTGCGCGGGTCGTCGGGCATCTTCGGGCGGCGTGCAGGTGCGGTAGTGCACGAGCGCCGTACCGCCAGCTCCCCATCCGCCCACTCCGCCCTGCCGCCGGGGAAGTGGCGTCAGGACATTGGAGCGGCTGGAGAGCTCGCGGTACGGCGGTCGATTCGGTGTCTGCAGATGGACCTCACAGCCCGCCCGGCAGCACCCCCTCCTCGATGCCGGCGAAGTCGTCTTCGCTTTCGGCGAGGTAGGTTTCCCATGCTTGCCGGTCCCAGATCTCAACCCTGGTGCTCGCGCCGATCACGACGAGTTCGCGGTCCAGCCCGGCATACTCGCGGAGATGCTGCGGGATGGTGACCCGACCCTGACGGTCGGGGACCTCGTCGTGCGCACTGGCGAAGAACACCCGGCTGTAGGCCCGGGCGGCCTTGTGGGTCATCGGTGTTGCGCGAAGCTGCTCGGCGATCCGGGCGAACTCGGCGCCGGGAAACACATACAGACAGCGCTCCTGCCCCTTGGTGATCACGACACCTCCCGCCAGCTCATCCCGAAACTTGGCCGGCAGGATCAACCGACCCTTGTCGTCCAGGCGAGGAGTGTGGGTGCCGAGAAACATCGACAACCACCCCTTCCCACCGCGAACGGTCCCCCCGGGGTCGGCCGAGCCCCCCGGCTCCGCCATCGCGCTCCACTGTACTCCACTTCCCTCCACCGTCAACGAGAAAACACCGGAAGTGACATCGGCGTGCGTGAAGAAATCCCATGTCAGAAGGGGTGTCGTTGGGTGGAGGGCGATCGGCCGGCCAGTCACTCGTCCGGTCGTTTCGGCCGATCGTAAATGTGGACAAACCGCCCATCAGGTCGAACTTTACCGGTCCTTTATGGCTCCGTTAAGGTCGGTCCCGGCACCGGCTCCGGGTCGGTGGAGGGAAGTGGAGCGTTCTGGGACGAGCATCGGGGTGAGCGGTTCGGTGATGGAGGCGTTGGGTGCGTGATCGACGGCAGGTAGGGTCTGGCGCATCGCCGGAAGACGTGGAAGTGAGATGACGGACCACAAGCTCCCGATGCGGGCGAAGCTCGCCACATCGTTGTCGCGCGGCGCTGCCGCACTGTCCCGCGCCACCGGCCGGGGTGACGGCTCCGTCATCGGCGGCCGCATCGCCCTGATGGTCGACCCCAACCTCCTCGCCGAGCTCGCGGCGGGCCGGGAGATCGCCCTGATCTCCGGCACCAACGGCAAGACCACCACGACCCGGCTCACCGCCGCCGCCATGGGCGTGCTCGGCGACGTCGCCACCAACAGCCTCGGCGCCAACATGCCCACCGGGCACACGTCGGCCCTGGCCAAGGCAGGCGCCACGCCGTATGCGGTGCTCGAGGTCGACGAGCACTACCTCAAGCAGGTCCTGGACGCGACCCACCCGAAGGTCGTCGCGCTGCTCAACCTCAGCCGCGACCAGCTCGACCGGGCCAAGGAGGTCGCCATGATGGCGGCCCTGTGGCGCGACGCGCTGCCCGGCCGCGACCTGCACCTGGTCGCCAACGCCGACGACCCGATGGTGGTGTGGGCGGCGGGCAAGGCCGTGGCGAGCGGCACCCCCGTCACCTGGGTCGCCGCCGGCCAGCGCTTCCATGACGACTCGTGGGTCTGCCCCGAGTGCGGCGCCTCGATCGAGCGCAACGGCGAGCAGTGGGCCTGCGTCGCCGGCAACCTGAGCCGGCCCGTGCCGCACTGGGCGGTCAGCGGCGACGGGGTCGTGGACAACACCGGCACGTTCCACCACGTGAAGCTCCAGCTGCCCGGCCAGATCAACCGCGCCAACGCCGCGACCGCCCTGGCCGTCGCGGCCCACTTCGGCGTGCCGCCGGCGAAGGCCGTGCCGGAGCTGGCGAAGGTCGCCTCGATCGCCGGCCGTTACGCCGTGGTCGAGCGCGACGGCCGGGTCGTGCGCCTGCTGCTGTCGAAGAACCCGGCTGGCTGGCTGGAGGCGTTCGAGATGGCCGACGACGTGCCGACGCTGCTGTCGATCAACGCCCGCGACCCCGACGGCGCGGACACCTCATGGCTCTACGACGTCGACTTCTCGTCCCTGCGCGGCCGGCGGGTCCTCGTCACCGGCGACCGGGCCATGGACCTCGCGGTCCGGCTCGAGGTCAACGAGGTGCCGTTCGAGCACGTGAAATCCTTCTCGCAGGCGCTGACGCTGATCCCGCCCGGCCGGCTCGAGGTCATCGCCAACTACACCGCATTCCAGGACATCAGAGCGGAGCTGGACCGTGTCAACTGAGTCGCGCCTGCGCCTGATCTGGCTGTACCCGGACCTGCTGTCCACCTACGGCGACCGCGGCAACCTGCTGATCCTGGCCCGCCGGGCCGACCTGCGCGGCCTGCCTGTCGAATGCGCCGAGGTCCGCGCCGACCAGGCCGTGCCCACCGATGGCGACGTGTACCTCATCGGCGGCGGCGAGGACGGCCCGCAGGCCCTGGCCGCGCAGCGGCTCATCGCCGACGGCGGCCTGCGCCGCGCCGTCGACCGCGGCGCCACCATCTTCTCCGTGTGCGCCGGCTACCAGCTCATGGGCAACTCGTTCTTCGCGAAGGGCGCCAAGTGCGCGGGCCTCGGCCTGCTCGACCTGGACTCCGACCGCGGCGAGACCCGCGCCGTCGGCGAGCTGGCCGGCGAGGTCGACCCGTCGCTGGGCCTGCCGACCCTCACCGGCTTCGAGAACCACGGCGGCCGCACCCACCTCGGCCCCGGCGTGCGCCCCCTGGCCCGGGTCACCGCCGGCATCGGCAACGACGGCCGCTCCGAGGGCGCGTGGCACGGCCGGATCCTCGGCACGTACTCGCACGGGCCGGCGCTCGCCCGCAACCCCGGGATCGCGGACCTGCTGCTGCGCTGGGCAACCGGGATGACGATGGAACCGATCGACGACCGCTGGCCGACCCGCCTGCGCGACGAACGCCTCTCCGCCGTCCTGAAGTCCTAGCGCCTTCCAGTTCCAAGGGCCTCGTCACGGTCCGCTGCCCGGCCGCGCCGTGGTCCTCTCGCGGGGCCACGCCGTGGCCCTTCGCGAGGCGCTCGCTGCGGGCCGGGGCGAGGCGTCGCCCCGGTCCTTCGCGAGGCCTCGCGCGTTCCTTCGTCCTCCGCGAGGCGTCGCCCGGTCCTTCGCGAGGCGTCGCCGCCGTCCTGAAGCCCGAGCCATCCACGCCGACCACTGCTGAGGCATCCGCAGCGGGCATCGGATCCGAACCGGCGACGGCTGGCCGCTTCCCAAGCACCGTACCCCAGCCGACCTAATCGATCTCCAAAGCCGTCACCGCCCGGCTACGTTCCGCATTGGCCGCCGCTCACGCACCAGTCCCAGGGTGATCGACAGGAACCCAGAGGTTCCTGTCGATCACCCGCAGGGCATCAGACGACGATCGAGACCATGCGGCCCGGCACGACGATGACCTTCTTCGGGGTCTTCCCCGCCAGCTGCGCCGCGACCTCGGCCAGCGCCGCAGCACGGACCGCGTCCTCGCCCGCGTCGGCGGCGATCTCGAACGTGCCGCGGACCTTGCCGTTCACCTGGACCGGGTACTTCACCGACGCGGCGACCAGGTACGCCTGGTCCGCGACCGGGAAGTCGGCGTAGGCGATCGACGTGTCGTTGCCCAGCCGCTGCCACAGCTCCTCGGCCAGGTGCGGCGCGAACGGCGACACCATCCGCACCAGCGGGTCGACGACCTCGCGGGGCGCGCCGCCGGCGGAGACCTGGGTGACCCGGTTCGTCAGCTCGATCAGCTTCGCGATCGCCGTGTTGAACCGCATCTCCTCGATGTCGACGCGGACGCCGTCCACGACGCGGTGCAGCAGGCGGCGGGTCTCGTCGTCCAGGGCGACGTCCACCACGCGGGTGGCGTCCGTCTGCTCGTCGACGACCAGGCGCCAGACGCGCTGCAGGAAGCGCTGCGCGCCGACGACCGCCCGGGTCTCCCAGGGGCGGGACACGTCCAGGGGACCCATCGACATCTCGTAGACACGGAAGGTGTCGGCGCCGTACCGCTCGCACATCTCGTCGGGCGTGACGACGTTCTTCAGCGACTTGCCCATTTTGCCGTATTCGCGCTTCACCCGAGCGTCGCGGTAGAAGAACTGTCCGGGCGAGCGCTCCTCGACCTCCTCGGCGTTCACGTAGACGCCGCGCTCGTCGGTGTAGGCGTACGCCTGGATGTAGCCCTGGTTGAACAGCTTCCGGAACGGCTCCTCGCTGCTGATGTAGCCCAGGTCGAACAGGACCTTGTGCCAGAAGCGCGCATACAGCAGGTGCAGCACCGCGTGCTCGACGCCACCGACGTACAGGTCGGCGCCGCCGACGTCGCCGGGCTTCTGCGGGCCCATCCAGTAGCGCTCGTTCTCCGCGTCGACCAGGTCGTCCTTGTTCGCCGGGTCCAGGTAGCGCAGCTCATACCAGGACGAGCCGGCCCACTGCGGCATGACGTTGGTCTCGCGGGTGTAGGACTTCGGCCCGTCGCCCAGGTCCAGGGTGACCTCGACCCATTCCTTGGCGCGTGACAGCGGCGTCTCGGGCATGCTGTCGGCGTCGTCGACGTCGAACGTCCGCGGCGAGAAGTCCTCCACCTCGGGCAGTTCGACCGGCAGCATCGACTCGGGCAGCGCGATCGGCAGGCCGGTGGCGTCGTAGACGATCGGGAACGGCTCGCCCCAGTACCGCTGGCGGCTGAACAGCCAGTCCCGCAGCCGGTACGTGATGGCGCCGACGCCGTGGCCGTGTTCCTCCAGCCAGTCGATGATCTTCGCCTTGGCCTCGGTGACGGCCAGGCCGTCCAGGAAGGCGGAGTTGATCGCGGGGCCGTCGCCGGTGTAGGCCTTGCCGTCGGACGGGAAGTCCGCGGAGGGCTGCACGGTGCGGATGATCGGCAGGTCGAAGACCTCGGCGAACGCCCAGTCGCGCTCGTCCTGGCCGGGCACCGCCATGATCGCGCCGGTGCCGTAGCCGGCCAGCACGTAGTCGGCGATGAAGACCGGGATCCGCGAACCGTTGACCGGGTTGACCGCATATGCGCCGATGAAGACGCCGGTCTTCTCCTTGGCGTCGGCCTGGCGCTCCACGTCGGACTTCGCCGCCGCAGCCGCGCGATAGGCGGCGACCGCCTCCGCGGGGGTCGCCGCGCCGCCGGTCCACTTGTCAGAAACACCGGACGGCCACGAAGCCGGGATCAGCGAGGAGACCAGCTCGTGCTCCGGGGCCAGCACCATGTACGTCGCGCCGAACAGCGTGTCGGGGCGGGTGGTGAAGACGCGGATCGGCTCGTCACCGTCGGTGGCGAAGTCGACGTGCGCGCCCCGGGACCGGCCGATCCAGTTGCGCTGCATGGTCTTGACCTTCTCCGGCCAGTCCAGCCGGTCCAGGTCGTCCAGCAGCCGGTCGGTGTACGCGGTGATCCGCATCATCCACTGCCGCAGGCTGCGCTTGAACACGGGGAAGTTGCCCCGCTCGCTGCGCCCGTCGGGGGTGACCTCCTCGTTGGCCAGGACCGTGCCCAGCCCGGGGCACCAGTTGACCGGCGCCTCGGAGATGTAGGCCAGCCGGTGGCCGTCGATCACCTCGCGGCGCTCGACCGGCGACAGCTCCGCCCACGCACGGCCGTCCTCGACGACCCGCGACCCGGACTCGAACTGCGCGATCAGCTCGTCGATCGGCCGCGCCTTCTGCGCCTCGGCGTCAAACCACGAGTTGAAGATCTTCAGGAAGATCCACTGGGTCCAGCGGTAGAACTCGGTGTCGGTGGTCGCGACGCTGCGCCGGTCGTCGTAGGCCAGTCCCAGCCGCCGCAGCTGTCCCCGGTACCGCTCGACGTTGGCCTCGGTCGTGATCCGCGGGTGCGTGCCGGTCTGTACCGCGTACTGCTCGGCGGGCAGGCCGAACGCGTCGAACCCCATCGGGTGCAGCACGTTGTAGCCGGCCATGCGGAAGTACCGCGTGTAGCAGTCGGTGCCGATGTAGCCCAGCGGGTGGCCGACGTGCAGCCCCGAGCCGGACGGGTACGGGAACATGTCCATCACGTACAGCTTCGGCGCGCCCGCGCGGGGGTGGCTCGGGTCGCTGAGCGGGCCGGTCGGGTTCGGCGCGTAGAAGGTGCTGTGCTCGGACCAGTAGTCCTGCCAGCACGCCTCGATGTCCGCCGCCATCGCCGCCGTGTATCGGTAGGGCGGAATGTCGACCGCTCCGTCGGTCACAGCCTCGCTCATGAGCTTCTCGCCGCCTTCGGTCTCGCCGGATGTCTCGGGGATGCACGCTTCACCCGGCGTCATTGTCCGGGCATGAAAAAACCCCTCACGCAGGAGGGGTCGCCGTGCGGACGCTGTCAGTGCGTCAGCACGGCTCACTAAGAAGCCGGACCACCCGTGTCATGTCTCGGAGTGTACCGCAGCGTCCGCCCCCGGTCGCACTGCGTTTCAGTCCGGGGTGGCCACCGGGACGCCGCCGGCGCACCGGACCTCGAACCGCAGCCGCACCCCGGCCAGGTTGAACTCCACCCGGGACTTGTCGCGGGCGCCGCTCTGCAGGGAGACCAGCGTGGCACCCGCGGCCGGTTCGGCGCCGGTGACGTTGACCTTGTTGCCGGCGCACACCGCGACGATCACGCCACCGGGCGTGCCGAGCCTGACCGGCTTTCCGGCAGTTGGTGTGGTACCTCCAGCGCCTGGCCCGCCGTTACCGGTGCCGGGACCGCCGGTGTTGCCGTTGCCGGTGTTGCCGTTACCGGGGCCGGGCCCGCCGCCACCCGCCCCGCCCGGGCCGCCGCCACCGGGGCCGCCGTTGCCCGCTCCGTCCGTCGGACCACCGGGAGTGCCGCCCTGCACGGCCGGCACCTCGGCACCCGCAGACGTCGGGGCGTCCGCGGATCCGGACGGCGGCGCGGACGGACCGGTGGTCGCGGTGGCCACAACGCCGGAACCCGGCCCGCCGCGGGCGGCCTCGGCCGAGGCCCGCGGGCCGCCGGTGGGCCGGTTGAGCGTGAAGGTCACCAGCAGCGCCGCGACCGCGACCACCACGGCGAGACCGGCGAGCACCCGGCGGCGCTCGCCCACGTCGTCGCCGATCACGTCGGTCGCGCCGTCGACGGCCGCGATGCCCCCGACCCGGACCAGGCCGGTGGTGCTCTCCACGGAGGGCGGGCCGGCGGCCGGGACACCTCCGGTCATGACCGCGGCGGCGGGGCCGGCACCGGCGTACACCAGGACGGTGGCATCGGCGGGTGCCGTGGCGTCGTCCGCCCGGCCGGGGGATCCGGCGCCGACGGGCGGCGGTGGCGCCGGGTGTACCACATCGAAGTCTTCCGCACCCGGACGTGGCGACATGCCGGCCGCAGCTGCCAGGACGGCCGCCGCCTCCTCCGCGGAGGGCCGGGCGGCGGGCGCCTTGACCAGGCACCGCATGCACAGGTCGCGGACCTCGGCCGGCACCCCCGGCAGCTCCGGCAGTGGATCCGGCGCGACGGTGACGTGCGAGCGCAGCATCTGGGTGGTGGTCTCGCTGTCCCAGGGCAGCCGGCCGGTGAGGGACCGGTAGAGCAGCAGCCCGAACGCGTAGACGTCGCTGGCGGGCACTGCGTCGTCGCCGACGAGCCGCTCCGGGGCGAGGTACGCGGGGGTGCCGAGGACCAGGCCGTCGGCGTCCAGACCGCTGCCGGGGTCGCCGGGGATGCCCACGATGCCGAAGTCGACGAGCTTCGCCGCGCCGGCGGTGAGCACGACGTTGGCGGGTTTGACGTCGCGGTGCACGAGCCGCTCGGCGTGCGCGGCGGCGAGGCCGGCGGCGACCTCGGCGCAGACCCGGATCGCCGCGGCGGGGCGCAACGGGCCGGCGGTGAGCCGCTCGGCGAGGGTCGGCCCGCGCAGCAGTTCCATGACGACGAATGGGTTGCCCTCGGCGGTTTCACCGTAGTCGTACACATTGGTCACGTTCGGATGCGAAAGGCTTGCCGCGGCGCGGGCTTCGACCCGGATCCGGCGTCGCCAGTCGGCGTCCGCGGCGAATGTGCCGGCGAGGACCTTGACCGCGACGGACCGGTCGAGCACCTCGTCGCGGGCGCGCCACACCACCGACATGCCGCCCTCACCCAGCCGGTCGCCCAGGCGGTAGCGACCGTTGAGGAGCTGCCCCTCGTCCACGGTCCCAGTCTGCCGGAATCGCGGCCGCCCGCATCTCGGCAGTTCCGTTTGTTGAACATTTGCGGGGGTACGTGCGGCTCGCCGCCGGCCTGCCGGAAAAACGTCGCGGACAGTCACGGGCGTGATGTCCGCAATGACGGTTTCCGGTGCGGCGCGGGGCCAATTCCCCGGCTAGCCTGAGGGGATACAAGCGGCTCGGCTTGCAACCTATTTGTGCAACCGGGCGGTTCACCTATGGGTCTTACACCTAACGGTGGCCACAGCAGGACACGAGGAGGCCAGTTGACCAGGCACCGCACGTTCGAGGAGCTCGGGGCGCCGCTACCCAGCCCGGAGTTCCGCGCCGCGACCGATGCGATCGTCGCCAACATCGAGCAGGTCATCGAGGGCAAGACCGCCACCGTGCGGCTCGCGCTCGCCGTCATGCTCGCTGAGGGCCACCTCCTCATCGAAGACGTTCCCGGCGTCGGCAAGACCAAACTCGCCAAGGCCCTTGCCAAGTCCATCGACTGCTCGGTGCGGCGCATCCAGTTCACGCCAGACCTGCTGCCCAGTGACGTCACCGGCGTCAGTGTGTACAACCAGGAGACCCGCGACTTCGAGTTCAAGCCGGGTGCGGTGTTCGCGAACATCGTCGTCGGCGACGAGATCAACCGCGCCTCCCCGAAGACACAGTCGGCGCTGCTGGAGAGCATGGAGGAGCGGCAGGTCACGGTCGACGGCGCGACCTACCCGCTGCAGATCCCGTTCATGGTCGTCGCCACGCAGAACCCGATCGAGATGGAAGGCACCTACCCGCTGCCCGAGGCGCAGCGCGACCGGTTCACCGCCCGGATCGCGATGGGTTACCCGGACATGGGTGCCGAGCTGGCGATGCTCGACGTACACGGCCGCCACGACGCGCTCGACGACATCCTGCCCGTCTCCGACGCCACCGCCGTACGCCGGATGATCGCCACGGTCCGCGACGTGCACGTCGCCGACGCGGTGAAGCAGTATGCGGTCAACATCGTCACCGCCACCCGCGAGTCCAACGAGCTGCGCCTCGGCTCGTCGCCCCGCGCCACGCTGCAGCTGCTGCGCACCGCCCGCGCCGTCGCCGCCCTCGAGGGCCGCGAGTTCGTGCTCCCCGACGACCTGCAGGCCCTGGCCGTGCCGGTCCTCGCGCACCGGGTCATCCCGACCGCCGAGGCGCAGCTGTCCCGGCGCACCACCGACGCGATCATCGCCGAGCTGGTCCACCGGCTGCCGCTGCCTTCGGACCGGCAGCCGCGCTCGCCGTATGACACCCGCACCGCGCCGCCACGCGGTGGCCAGCAGCAGTTCGGGGGTCGCTGAGCATGCGGGAGGCGCTGCGGGGGCTCACCACACGGGGCCGTAGCTTCCTGGCCGCCGCCGCAGCGGCCCTCATCGCGTCGCTGATCCTGGGCGAGCGGGACCTGCTCCGGGTGGCGGTGCTGCTCGCGGCGCTGCCGCTGCTGTCGGCCGCCTATGTCGGGCGCACCCGCTACCGGTTGTCCTGCAGCCGCACCCTGGACCCGCACCGGGTCCAGGTCGGCGCCAGCGCCCGGGTGATCCTGCGCCTGCAGAACCTGTCCCGGCTGCCCACCGGCACGATGCTCCTCGAAGACCGGCTGCCCTACGCGCTGGGCAGCCGGCCCCGCCTGGTGCTGGAGAAGCTCGGCGCACACCAGGCCAGCTCCGTGGCCTACACGGTGCGCGCCGACGTCCGCGGGCGGTATGAGGTCGGCCCGCTCGTCGTGCGGCTCACCGACCCGTTCGGGCTGTGCGAGCTGACCAGGGCGTTCCCGTCCGTGGACCGGCTCACCGTCATCCCGCAGGTGGTGCCGCTGCCGTCGGTGCGCCTCGCCGGCGAGTTCGCCGGTTCCGGCGAGAGCCGGGCCCGGTCGGTGGCCGTGCACGGTGAGGACGACGCCGCCACCCGGGAGTACCGCTACGGCGACGACCTGCGCCGGGTCCACTGGCGCTCCACCGCCCGCACCGGCGAGCTCATGGTCCGCCGCGAGGAGCAGCCGTGGGAGAGCCGGGCGACCGTGGTGCTGGACACCCGCTCGACCGCGCACCGCGGCGAGGGCCCGACCGCCAGCTTCGAGTGGGCGGTGTCCGCCGCCGCCAGCGTCGCGGTCCACCTGCGCCACGCCGGATACAAGATGCGCCTGGTCACCGAGGCCGGCATCGACGTCGACGCGACCGAGATCGACGGTGACGGCCCGCTGCTGGACCAGCTCGCCGACGTGCGCCTGGCCCAGCGCGGCGACATCGCCACCCTCATCGAGCGGGTCCGCCGCCGCAGCGACGGCGGCCTGATCATCGGCGTCTTCGGGCTGCTGTCGTCGGCGGAGGCGGAGCTCCTCGCCGGGTTCCGGTCCAACAACGCCACCTGCATCGCCCTGTTCATCGACTCCTCGACATGGCTCAACCTGCCGACCGCGGCCCGCGAGGAGGCCGACAAGGCACACGGCGTCGCCTCCCTCGCGCTGCTGCGCAGCGGCTGGCGGGTCGTCGAGGTGCCACACGGTGCGAAACTCCCCGCACTGTGGCCACAGGCCGGACGGGGGTCCCAGGGCTTCGCCTGGCGGGCCGCGTCCGCGGAGAGCGTCGCCGGAGGCGTGCGGTGAACCAGCGCAAGCACCTGACCCTGATCGCCGCCGGCTCGGCGTTCCTGTCCGCGCTGCCGCTCATCAACGTCTTCGAGGAGATCACCTGGGCGATCCGGGCGTTCCTCGTCGTCGCCGCCATGTGCGGGGTGGCGCTGCTGGTCCGCAGCCTCCGGGCGCCGGTCTGGGCCCCGACCGCCGCGATGGCCGCCGCCGCCCTGTTCTCGCTGACCTGGCTCTACCCGAGCTCGCACGAGTTCATCGGGATCATCCCCTCCCCCAGCACGATCAAGCACTTCGGCTCGCTGCTGAGCACCGCGTCGACCGAGATGAGCGAGTTCGCGACCCCGGTCGGCGACCGGCCCGGGTTCCTGTTCCTGGCCACCCTCGGCGTCGCCGTCGTCGCCCTCGTGGTGGACCTGTTCGCCGTGGTGCTGCGCCGGCCCGCGCTCGCCGGCCTGCCGATGCTGGCGATCTACTCGGTGCCGGTCACCGTGACCACGGAGAGCACCAACTGGTTCCCGTTCGCGCTCGGCGCCGTCGGCTTCCTGTGGCTGCTGGTCACCGACAACGTCGACCGGGTCCGCCGCTTCGGCCGCCGCTTCACCGGCGACGGCCGCGACGTCGACCTGTGGGAGCCCTCCCCGCTCGCCGCCGCCGGCCAGCGGCTCGGCGCGGTCGGCGTCATCGCCGCGGTGCTCCTGCCACTCATCCCGTTCGCGATGCCGGCCGGCGTGATCGACCAGCTCGGCGCCGGCGCGGGTGGCGGCGGCGGGATCGGCCCCGGCGGGAAGAACGGCAAGCAGGTCAGCATGTTCGCCCTGCTCTCCGGGCAGCTCAACCGGGACAAGGCGTTCGACATGGTCAAGGTGACCAACGTCAGCAACGACCCCAACCCGTTCTACCTGCGCTTCAACGTGCTCGAGGAGCTCACCAGCCGCGGCTTCAACGCCAAGCCGATCACCGGCGGCAAGTCCGTCGGCTCCGGCCTGGCCGCCCCCGCCTGGGACTCCTCGGTCAAGACCACGACCCAGAAGGCCAGCATCGAGATCACCAGTGAGCTGGCGATCTACTTCCTGCCGATCTACACCTGGCCGACGAAGCTGGAGAAGATCGACAACAACTGGTCGTTCGACGCCAACACCGCCGTCGTGTATTCCAGCAAGCAGACCACCGCGAAGAAGAAGTACACGGTCGAGTACACGCGCCCCGAGATCACCCCCGACGACCTGCGTAAGGCCGCCGCCATCAAGGAGAACGACCCGGCGCTGCGCGGCACCATGACCGCCCCGGAGAACAAGCTGGTCAAGGACAAGGTCGCCGAGCTGACCAAGGGCAAGACCACCCAGTACGACAAGGTCAAGTCGATCTGGGACTACTTCTCGGTGGCCAACGGCTTCGCCTACGACACCAGCACCGGCGCCGACACCAGCGGCACCGGCATCGCCGACTTCCTGCAGAACAAGCGCGGCTACTGCGCCCAGTACGCGGCCGCCTTCGGCTGGCTCCTCCGCGAGGCCAAGATCCCGTCGCGGGTCGCGTTCGGCTTCGCCCGCGGCGGCACCCGCCAGGGCCAGACGATGACGCTCACCAACTTCAACCTGCACGCCTGGACCGAGGTGTACTTCCAGGGCTACGGCTGGCTCCCGTTCGACGCGACCCCGTCGCAGTCGATCGGCGGGTCGGTCACCCCGTCCTACCTGCCCAGCGCGACCAGCGACACCACCGACCCGAACGACGAGGACCCGCGCGGACGCCCCAACCCCGGCGCGAGCAGCAGCGCGGACCCCGGCGCCATCAGCGACCCCGGCAACAACCCGGGCGACACGAGCGGCACCGGCGGCGCCGGCGAGGGCACCTCACTGCTCGCGACGGTCGCCGTGGCCGGCGGCTGGCTCCTCGGCGGCCTGCTCATCATCGCGCTGCTGCTGTCACCCGCCCTCGTGCGTGGCCAGACCCGCCGCACCCGCCTGCAGGCCGCGGCGGCCGGCCCCAGACCCGTCCCGCACGACGCCGCACCGGGCGTCATGGTGCTCGTCCCAGAGGACCATCACGCGGCCCGTTCCCAGGCCCACCACGCCTGGGACGAGCTCGTCGACACGATGGTCGACTACCACGTGCCGACCGACGACGCCGAGACCCCACGGGCGACGGTCGCCCGCCTCGTCACCAAGGAACGCCTCCGCGACCAGGCCGAGCAGGGCGTCCGCCTCCTCAGCGCGGTCGAGGAGCACGCCCGGTATGCCCGCCACCCGCTGACCGGCGGCCAGCTGCGGGCCTCGGTCGACGCCGTGCGCGCGGCGTTCGCCGCCCGGGCCAGTCGCAAGACCCGCATCCTGGCGGTCGTCCTGCCCCCGTCGGTCCTGCGCCGCTGGCGCTCGACCACCTCACGGCGCTCCAGCACCGCGTCGCTGTGGCTCGGCGCCGGCTGGGACAAGCTCATGCGGGCGATCAGCGTGCGGCGCTTCGTCGCCCGCCGAGCCGACCGCTGACCGTTCGCACAGCACCCGCGGCATCGGCCGTGGACGGATCGCACCGGCTTTGACCGGCAGATCCGTCCACGGCCGACCGCTTTTGGCCGGCTCGGTCTCGCCCATGCTCGAGGCCCGACGGCGGCCACCCGACTTCGGTCACAAGGGCGCGACATGCGACCACCCCGGCGGCGACCCGGCACCCGGAATGCTGCACCGACACTCACAACCCGGTTGATTGCTGGTCGCCGAGGAACAGGGATCCACCGGATTGTGGGGATCCGCCGGATGTTGGCGTCCGCCGGCGGCTACCGGTCAGTGGTTCGAAGGCGCGGGATGCGCTACACATTTCACCGTTGCGTGCTGCCTGCGCGCTTGACGCCCGGGCAGCCAGCACGCCGGGCAGCCAGCACGCCGGGCAGCCAGCACGCGGAGCGGCGCAGCACGCGGAGCGGCGGGGTGTCCGGTTCGCGCCGACATGTGGTTACCCGCGCGGGATTCCGCCGCGTGGGGCATCACCCGACTGGTGGTATGCCGCGCCGACATGACCGAAGTCGTGCGGACAACCGCGGGACGACCTCGACCCGCCATGATCAAAGATGCAGATCCGGGGATGGGTCGGCGGTGGGTGACCTCGCGGAGGTGATTTCGGCCCGCGGGCGGCAGGTGAAGGGTCGGAGGCCGGGCGGTAGGCGCAGAGTGAACAGCCATGCTGGCGCCGACCGGGGCGCCAGCGGGAACGGGGCAGGGCAGACGGGTAGGCGCGTCGACACCAGGGTCGACGCGCCTCACCAGGCCCGGTCGGTCAGGCGTCGCCTTCTGGGCGGCGACGCCAGCGTTCCTCCAGGCGGTCGACCAGTCCCGCCCTGCGCTGCCGGGTGCGGCGAGTGGCGGTGCCGCCGACGGCATGCAGGTCGGTGCTCTGTCCGCGGCGGTATGCCTGGACGCCGAACACAAGGGCGCCCAGCATGACGACGAAGCCGCCGACGCCGAGGGGTGGGATTGAGATGGCGACACCATAGACCAGTAGCGCCATGCCGGCGAGTAGGAGCACCGCGGCGGCGATCATCCGACGCTTGGCATGGAACCGCGGGTCGGTGGCTCGCACCGCCGAGGCAAACTTGGGGTCCTCGGCTAGCGACCGCTCGA
This sequence comes from Dactylosporangium sp. NPDC049525, assembly GCF_040676755.1. Taxonomy (NCBI): domain Bacteria; kingdom Bacillati; phylum Actinomycetota; class Actinomycetes; order Micromonosporales; family Micromonosporaceae; genus Dactylosporangium; species Dactylosporangium sp. NPDC049525. The sequence continues at coordinate 454,423 of NZ_JBFAPO010000003.1, forward strand.
TCTGCTCGAACAGCCGCTGCTCGTGTTCCGAGAGCGGCACGGCACTCCTCCCCGGTCGCGAAGGTCGACCCTGATGGACCGACAGTCCGGCACAGCCCGTCGGGCTGCGTACTGGCAAGTTTACGAGGGGCTCACCGGGTCGGAAAGCGGGACGATGGTCCGGCCGTGCCGATTTTCCGTCGAGTCTGGCTCTATCTACCCCCATTGTGTCGTGTCGGAGGCCCTTCCGGGAGGTTGGGGGCCGGTGCGGCGCCATTTCCGTCCCGGCGGAGGCCGTCGCCGCGCAGGAGGCTGGCGGGTTGGACGAGGCCCGTGCCGAAGCGGGCGGCGACCGCGTCGGCGGCGCGTTCGGCGTCGCGCCAGCCGTGGTCGCGCTCACCGAGCGTCATCTGTCGTGGCGCTCCGTCGGCGGAGGTGAGGCCTTCGACGCGGACGCCGATGAGGCGGATGCGCTCGCCGGGGCGCGCGGAGGAGAACAACGCCCACGAGATCTCGAAGATCTCGCGGGCGACGTCGGTCGGGACATCAACGGTGCGTGACCGGCTCAGCGTCTGGAAGTCAGCGAGTCTGATCTTGACCGAGACGGTGCGGCCGGCCTGGTCGGCGTGGCGGAGGCGCTGGGCGACCTTGTTGGACAGGGCGAGCATCGTGCGTCGGATGATTGACAGGTCGCTCACGTCGACGTCGAACGTGGTCTCGGCGCCGATCGACTTCTCCACGTGGTCGGGAATAACCCGCCGGGGGTCCCTCGCCCAGGACAGCTCGTGCAGGTGGTGTGCGGCGGCGTCACCGACGGCGGCGCGGAGCATGCCGAGCGGGGCGGCGGCGAGGTCGCCGACGGTCTTCAGGCCGAGCCGCTGCAGGGTCTCCGCGGTGCGCTCGCCGACGCCCCACAGCGCGCTGACGGACAGCGGGTGCAGATAGTCCAGGGCGCGGTCGGCGGGGACGACCACCATGCCGTCGGGTTTTGCCCGGGTCGAGCCGAGCTTGGCCATGAACTTCGTCGAGGCGACCCCGACGGAGCAGGTCAGCTGCTGCTCGGTGGCGACCCGGCGGCGGATCAGGGCGGCGATCCCGGCCGGGCGGCCCAGGAGCTTGCGGGCGCCGGCCACGTCGAGGAACGCCTCGTCGAGCGACAACGGCTCGACGAGCGGGGTCACGTCGCGGAAGATCGCCATGACCGCCTGGGACGCCTCGGTATACGCGGCGAAGTCGGGTGGCAGGAAGATGCCGTGCGGGCAGAGCCGCTGCGCCCGGCTGCCGGGCATGGCGCTGTGCACGCCGAACTTGCGGGCCTCATAGCTGGCCGCGGACACGACGCCCCGCGGGCCGGCGCCGCCGACGATGACGGGCTTGCCGCGCAGCTCCGGGCGGCGGCGGATCTCGACGGAGGCGTAGAACGCGTCCATGTCGACGTGCAGCACGGTGCAGCCGGTGTCGTCGGCGTCGGGGCCGAACTCCCCCGCGCCCGAACCGTCCCTCGGCACCACCTGACTCCGCCCCACACCCGCACCTTAGCCAGGCCCTATGACAAAAAGCCGTACACCCGAGTGAATTGACGCGAAGTTAGGTATGCCTTACCTTCCTGGAATGGCCCTCCTCGCGCTGACCTCGCCGCTGGCGCCGGTCGTCGCGGCCGTCGAGGGCCTGCGGCTGCAGCACCCGGACCTGGTGCGCTGCCTCGCGCCGGGGCTGATGACCAGCGGCGGCGACGGCTGGCGGCCGGGGACCGACCGGTGCGCCCTCGCCGTGCTCCTGGTCGCGGGCTGGACCAGGGCGCGCCGGGTGCCGCTGCCGGCGGAGGGCGAGACGTTCCTCAACCAGGCCGGGCAGCTGGGGATCCGCCGGGCGCGGGTGGCTGTGCTCTGCGACGACCCGGTGGCCGGCGCGCCGGGGGTGGTGGTTGCCGCGACCCGGGAGGACCTGTTCAGGATCGTGCTGGAGCACGCGGTCGACGCCGGCCCGGAGCTGCGGGCCACCATGCACCAGCTGACAAAAGCCTGACGAAACACAGAACCTAGCGGCGCACCACCAGCAGCGGGATCTGCATCTCCGCCGCCGTGCTGGAGCCGTGGAACGCGACCATCCTGGAGATCTTCGCCGGCTCGTGCGCCGACGCGAGGACCACCCACCGCTCGTGGCAGATGGCGACCACGTCGCCGACGCGGGCCAGGTGCTGCTGCGGGATCGGGCCGAACCAGCCCGCCGCCACCGCCTCCTCCCGGCTCAGCACGGTCGCGGCGGCACCGAGGACGCCCTGCCAGGTGGCGATGACGTCGGCGCGGGCACCGGGGATGGTGTGCAGGTAGCGGACCCGTGGCTCGCCGGCGACGACGGCGACCCCGGCCCGCAGGCGGGCGTCCTGGTCGAGGTCGAGGCGCCGGTCGGCGGGGATGTCGAGCTGGCCGTGGTCGGCGGTGACGACCAGCGCCGAGTTGGGCGGCAGCCCGTCGACGAGGCGGGTGAGGAGCCGGTCGGCGTCGCTGACGGCGGTGCGCCACTCGCCGGTGCCGATGCCGTGGTCGTGCCCGGCGCGGTCGACGTCGGGCAGGTAGCCGTACACGAGCCGGGACGTGCGGAGGGCGGCGAGCATCGCGGCGGCGACCTCATCGGAGGCGACCCCGGCGCCGAAGCGGGCGCCCCGGTACGCCGAGACCGACAGGCCGGTCCGCTCGAACTGCGGGTTGCTGATCACGGTCGGGGCGAGGCCGGCGTTGACGGCCCGGGTGAACGCGGTCGGCAGCGGCTGCCACTGCGCCGGGTCAGGCTGGCCGTCCCAGTGCAGGTGGTTGACGACCTGGTCGGTGCCGGGCTGGTTGAGCACGATGCCGACGATGCCGTGGGCGCCGGGCGGGGCGCCGGTGCCGAGGGTGACGAGGCTGACCGGGGTCGTCGACGGGAACCCGGCGGTGATCGACCGGGCGGTGCCGAGCCGGCCGCCGAGGAAGTCGGTGAGGGTCGGCGCGTGCGGCGCGGCGACCCCGAGCTGGTGCCAGCCGAGGCCGTCGAGGAGGAGCACGGCGACCCGCTCGACGCCGGCGAGGGTGGCCCCGAGGTTGAGGGCGTCGCGCTCGTAGGGCATCCCGAGCACGCTCAGGACGCTGGGCATGACTTCGGCGAGGCTGCCCTGCCCGTAGCGCGGCGCGACCGGATCCAGCAGGCCCATCAGGACTTCCGGGCGAGCAGATGCAGCTGGGTGGCGATGTCCCGGTAGGGCGACGCGCCGGCGAGCGCCAGCTCGAAGGCCTGCAGCGCCTCCGGCTCGCGCTCCGCGACGCTGCCGGGCACCAGGTCGGCGATGATCCGCACGCCGTGGATCTGCTCGACGGCGAACCCGCAGCCGGCCAGCAGCGCCCTCGCCGTGTCGACGTCATACCGGCGGCGGAGCCGGTCGCCGTCGTCGGCGCGGCCGTCGGGGCTGGCCACGAGCAGGGCCGCGGCGGCGAGGTGCCCGCCGATGGCCTTCGCGAGGACGGCCGCGGCCCGGTTGGCGACGACGACGCTGGCCGCGCCGCCGGGGCGCAGGGTCGCGGCGAGCGCGGTGACGACCTTGTGCGGGTCGTCGACGACCTCCAGCATGCTGTGGCACAGCACCAGGTCGACGCTCTCGGGCGGGACGAGGTCGGCGAGGCCGTCGCCGTCGCCCTGCAGCGCGGTGATCCGGTCGGCGACCCCGGCCTCGGCGGCCCGGCGGGTGAGCGCGGCCAAGGCGTCGGGGCTGGGGTCGACGACGGTGACGGAGTGCCCGGCGCGGGCGAGAGGCACGGCGAACCCGCCGGTGCCGCCGCCGACGTCGAGGGCGGTCAGGGGGTGGTCGGCCCCGGCGATCTCACGACGCAGGACCTGCCAGACGACCGCGGTGCGTGGCGACGCCACAGAGGACTCCACCCCCACGACCTTAGTACCCGCCTACGACACCACCGGGAGGTATACCTGCCCGCCGGACGACGCGAACTCCGCCGATTTCGCCTGCATCCCCAAAGCGGCGTAGTCGGGCAGCGACTGGCTGATCTTCATCGAACAGAACTTCGGGCCGCACATGGAACAGAAGTGGGCGGTCTTCGCCGGCGCGGCGGGCAGCGTCTCGTCGTGGTAGGCGCGCGCCGTGTCCGGGTCCATGGCCAGGTTGAACTGGTCCTCCCAGCGGAACTCGAACCGGGCCTTGGACAGCGCGTCGTCCCACGCCTGCGCGCCGGGGTGCCCCTTGGCGAGGTCGGCGGCGTGCGCGGCGATCTTGTACGCGATGACCCCGGCCTTCACGTCGTCGCGGTTCGGCAGCCCGAGGTGCTCCTTCGGGGTGACGTAGCAGAGCATCGCCGTGCCGTACATGGCGATCATGGCGGCGCCGATGGCGCTGGTGATGTGGTCGTACGCCGGCGCCACGTCCGTGGTCAGCGGGCCGAGCGTGTAGAACGGCGCCTCGTGGCACCACTCCTTCTGCAGGTCCACGTTCTCCTTGATCTTGTGCATGGGCACGTGCCCGGGGCCCTCGATCATCACCTGGACGTCGTGCTCCCACGCGATCGTGGTGAGCTCGCCGAGGGTCCGCAGCTCCGCCAGCTGCGCCTCGTCGTTCGCGTCGGCGATGGACCCGGGACGCAGCCCGTCGCCGAGGGAGAAGGCGACGTCATATCGAGCAAAAATCTCGCACAGTTCCGAAAAATGCGTATACAGGAAGTTCTCCTCGTGGCGGGCCAGGCACCATGCGGCCATGATCGAACCGCCGCGGGACACGATGCCGGTGACCCGGCCGACGGTCATCGGCACGTACCGCAGCAGCACCCCGGCGTGCACGGTCATGTAGTCGACGCCCTGTTCCGCCTGCTCGACGATGGTGTCGCGGTACGCCTCCCAGGTGAGCTTCAGCGGGTCACCGCCGACCTTCTCCAGGGCCTGGTAGATCGGCACGGTCCCGATCGGCACCGGCGAGTTGCGCACGATCGCCTCGCGGGTCGCGTGGATGTGCTTGCCGGTCGACAGGTCCATGACCGTGTCGGCGCCCCACTTCGTCGCCCAGGTGAGCTTCCCGACCTCCTCCTCGACGCCGGAGGAGACCGCGGACGTGCCGATGTTGGCGTTGACCTTCACCAGGAAGCGGCTGCCGATGACCATCGGCTCGCTCTCCGGGTGGTTGACGTTGTTGGGCAGGATGGCCCGCCCGGCGGCGATCTCCTCCAGAACCACGGACGCCTCGACACCCTCCCGGATCGCGGCGAACTCCATCTCCGGCGTGACGATCCCCTGCCGCGCGTAGTACAGCTGCGTCCGCTCTGCCCCGTGGAGAATGCCCCGCTCCGCGATCCAAGGCGCGCGCAACGGCGGCAGGCCGACCGGCGGGTCGTTGAGCGGACCGGAGGTGTCGTAGAGGCGGACCGGTGGGTTGCCGCCGCTGAGTTCGACCTCCGCGAACGGCACCCGGACGTCGTCGCGGGACCCCTGGACGTGGACCTTGCGCTTCATGCGGATCCTCTCTTGGGCACGGCGAAACGGGCACGCCGGAGGCGCACCTGTTCGCGTTTCGGCAGGTGTACTGGGTGAGCTTCGGCCTGGGAGCTAGGTGAGCGGGCGCTCGAACGGTCCCCAGGCGAGCGGGCCGTGGCCGGTGCCGAGCCGCCAGCCGGACGATGCGACCAGGGCCGCGTGCACGTACTCCTTCGCCCCTGCGAGGGCCTCGGCGACGGGCTGCCCGAGCGCGAGCCGGGCCGCGGTCGCCGCCGCCAGGGTGCAGCCGGTCCCGTGGTTGTTGGCCGTGTCGACCCACGGCGCGCTGAGCAGCTCGACGGTGCCGCCGGCGCAGACGACGTCGACGGCGTCGCGGCTGCCGCGCAGGTGGCCGCCCTTGACCACGACGCACCGGGCGCCGGTCGCGGCGAGGTCCTCGGCCGCCTTGATCGCGTCGTCGACGTCGAGGACGTCCCGGCCGAGCAGCACCGACGCCTCCCGTAGGTTGGGCGTGACCACCGCGGCGTGCGGGAACAGCAGGTCCAGGTACGCCCGCTCGGCGTCGCGGGTGAACAGCCGGTCGCCGGAGGAGGCGACGAGGACCGGGTCGACGACCAGCCCCGGCAGCCGCGGCGCGTACCCGGCGACGAGCGCGACGGTCTCCGGCGTGGCGAGCATGCCGGTCTTGACCGCGGCGACGGGCAGGTCGGCGAGGACCGCGTCGAGCTGCGCGCCGACGAACCCGGGGTCGACCACGGAGATCCCCTTGACGCCGGTGGTGTTCTGCGCGGTCAGCGCCGTGATCACGCTGGTGCCGAAGACCCGGTGCGCGGCGAACGTCTTCAGGTCCGCCTGGATGCCCGCGCCCCCACCGGAGTCCGACCCGGCAATGGTCAGCGCAACGACCGGGTTCGTAACGACCGGGTTCATATGGTCAACAGCTCCTTGACGAACCGGGCGGGGTCCTCCGCGCGCATGACCGCGCCCATGACGGCCACCCCGGTGGCGCCCTCGTCGAGGCAGTCCCGGACCCGCTGCGGCGAGTCGACGCCGCCCAGGGCGTACACCGGCAGCCGGACGACCTGCGCCATCCGGGCCAGGGCGGCCAGCCCGAGCGGGGGTCCGTAGCCCGGTTTGGAGCGGGTCGGGTAGATCGGGGACAGGGTCGCGAAGTCCACCTCCGCCTCGGCGGCGGCGACCAGGTCGTCGAGGTTGTGGCACTTGCGGAACGCGGTCGTGTCCTCGGCGAGGACCAGGCGGCCCTTGACGCCGTCGAGCATGACCCGCAGCCGGTCGGCGAGGTCCTGGCGTTCCCCGTCGGGGAGGTCCTGCTCGCCGAGGACGACCAGCCGCGCGCCCCCGTCGACCGCCCGGTTGACCACCTCGTCGAGTGGCCGGTGCGCCTGTAGCCGATCGGTGAACAGGATCAATCGGGTCACCACGGCAACCCTCCCGTCGGGCTCGAGGCGGTCGCGTACAGGCGGCGCGGGATCCTCCCGGCGGCGTGGGCGAGGCGGCCGGCCTCGACCGCGAGCCGCATCGCCGCCGCCATCCGCGCGGGGTGCTCGGCGCGGGTGACGGCGGACGCGAGCAGGACCCCGTCGCAGCCGAGCTCCATGGCGAGCGCGGCGTCGGAGGCGGTGCCGATCCCGGCGTCGAGGATGACCGGCACGGTCACCTTCTGCCGGATCAGCGCGATGTTGTGCGGGTTGCGGATGCCCAGCCCGGAGCCGATCGGGGCACCGAGCGGCATGACCGCGGCGCAGCCCGCGTCGGCGAGGCGCTGGGCGAGGACCGGGTCGTCGGTGGTGTACGGCAGCACCGTGAAGCCGTCCTCGACGAGCCGCTCCGCGGCGGTGACCAGCTCGACCGCGTCGGGCAGGAGGGTCTCCTCGTCGCCGATGACCTCCAGCTTCACCCACGCCGTGTCGAACGCCTCGCGGGCGAGGTGGGCGAGTTTCACCGCCTCGGTCGCGGTGTAGCAGCCGGCGGTGTTGGGCAGGACCCGCACCCCGCACCGTTCGACCACGTCGAGCAGCGACGGCGCGGCCGGGTCGAGCCGCCGCAGCGCGACGGTGACGAGCCCGGTGCCGCTGGCCCGGATCGCGGCCTCCAGGGCGGCGTGGCTGGTCGCCCCGCCGGTGCCGAGGATGAGCCGCGACGGCAGCTCCTCGCCCGCGATGCTGAGATGGTCAGCCACCTTGGACCGCCGTGAGGACGTCGACGGTGTCGCCGGCAACCGGCCTGGTCACGGCCCAGGTGTCGCGGGGCACGACGGTCCCGTTGAGCGCCACGGCGATCCCGCGCGGGCCGGCGGCCCCGACGAGACCCTGGACGACGTCGGCGATGGTGGCGGTGTCGTCCACATCGGCGGTGACGGCGTTGACCACGAGCTGCATGCGGCTCACTCCTGACTCCCTGCGCCGGCATGATCCGGATCAGGTTCGACGGTCGGGGGCTGACAGCCCCCCTCTCAGCCCGGTCACACCGGACTCCCGTGGGGTACGAGCTGACCATAACCCCGCCGCGGTCCTCAGGTAAAGCGACCCGCCCGGTACGCGCTGACGTTCACGTCCGTCGATCCTTTGGTGACGAGGTCGGCGATGACGTGCGCGGTGACCGGCGCGAGGAGCACCCCGTGCCGGTAGTGCCCGCCCGCCACGTACACGTTTCCGTGCAGGTGCCCGAGGATCGGGGCGTTGTCGGGGGTGCCGGGCCGCAGCCCCGCGAGGGTCTCGGCGAGGGCCAGCTCGGCGACGCCCGGCAGCAGGTCCGCGGCCGGTCGCAGCAGGTCGAGCACCCCGCCGGCGGTCACCGTCGTGTCGGCGCCGCGCTCCTCCTCGCTCGCCCCGACGACCAGTTCCCCGTCGGCGCGCGGCACCAGGTACACGTGCCGGCCCAGCGCCACACCCCGCACCACGTGCGTGAGCAGCGGCTCCGGCCCCCGCAGCCGCAGCAGCTGGCCCTTCACGGGCCGCACCGGCAGGCCGGTCGACGCGGCGAGGCCGCACCCGTTCGCGACGATGATCACATCGTCCCGCAGGCTGGACGGGTCGGTGACGTCCCGCCGCTCGTGCCGGACCGGCAGGCTCCGCAGCGCGGCGAGCAGCAGCCGCGGGTCGACCTGATGGTCCCCGCCGGCCCTGGCCCCGCCGCGGACCCGCGGGCTGAGCAGCGGCTCGAGCTCACGCAGCTGCCGCCCCCCGAGCGGCTCGATCGGCGTCCCGGCCCGCCGGTAGTAGTCGACAAGCCGCCGCACCTCGGTGAGATCATCCTCGGTGAGCGCAACCAGCAGCGTGCCGTCGGTCCGGTACCCGAGCGGCATCCCGGTCGCGGCGCCAACCTCGGCAGCGAACCCGGGCCACCGCCGCATCGACTCAAGCATCAACTCCTGCAGCGCCTCCTCACCAAACGCGGCCTCGCCGGTCGGCGCCAACATCCCGGCCGCAACCCGGCCCGCGCCGCGGCCGGGATCGGCGTCGTAGACGGTGACCCGCTCCCCGCGCCGCGTCAGCTCCCACGCGATGCAGAGCCCGATCACCCCGCCCCCGACGACCCCGACCTTCACGCCAGCCCCCTTCCCGAAACCATGACCGCGTCCTCCCCGGATAAATCCAGGCGCGAGCGCCCGAATTTATCCGACATTTCGTGTATGTCAGTGTCGAAGTTGACCTTGGAGACTTTGGCTCGCTATGGGCAGTCAAAGTCTCCAAGGTCAACTGGTCGCGGCGAGGACCGCGGCGAACCGGGCCGCCGTCGCCGCCGGGTCAGGGGCGCCGCTCATCGCGCCGACCACCGCGACCGCGTGCGCGCCGACCGCGAACAGCTCCGCCGCCCGCTCCGGGGTGACACCCCCGATCGCGATCACCGGCACGTCGACGGCCTCGACGACGGCGCGCACCCCCGCCGGGCCGATCGCGTCGGGCAGCCCGGTCTTCGTCGTCGTCGCGTACGCCGGACCCACCCCCAGATACGTGGCGCCGTCCGCGACCGCTTGACGCGCCGACACCGGGTTGCGGGCGGTCGCGCCGAGGATCGCGCGCGGTCCCAGGACGCGCCGGGCCGCGGCCACGGGCAGGTCGTCGGCGCCGACGTGCCCGCCGTCCGCGCCGGCGGCGAGCGCGATGTGCAGCCGGTCGTTGACGAGGCAGGTCGCCCCGGCGGCCCGGCACAGGGCGACGACCCGGACGGTCAGGTCGTACGCCTCGCGGTCGGTGACGGCGTCCTCCGGCCGCACCTGCACGACCCCGAACCCGGCGGCGAGGGCGTGCCCGACCACGCCGAGCACGTCTCGCCCGGGGCGGGTGTCAGTGATGAGATGGAGTCGTCCGAGCGTCTGCACCGCGATAGCTTTTCAGACATGAAGCAGGTGCGACTTGGCCGGACCGGGTTGAAGGTCTCCGAGATCTGTCTCGGCATGATGAGCTACGGCGATCCCGCGTGGCGTGACTGGGTGCTCGACGAGGAGGCCGCGGACCCGTTCGTGCGGCGCGCCGTCGAGGCCGGGATCACGTTCTTCGACACCGCCGACGTCTACTCCCTCGGTGCCAGCGAGACCGTCACGGGGCGGCTCCTGGCGAAGTACTTCACCCGCCGCGACGACTACGTCCTCGCCACCAAGGTGTTCAGCGTCATGAGCGACCGCCCCAACGACTCGGGGCTGTCCCGCAAGCACGTCCTGGCCGGCATCGACGGCTCGCTGCGGCGGCTCGGCGTCGACCACGTGGACCTGTACCAGATCCACCGTTTCGACCCGGACACCCCGGTCGAGGAGACGATGGAGGCGCTGCACGACGTGGTGCGCGCCGGCAAGGCCCGCTACATCGGCGCGTCCAGCATGTACGCGTGGCAGTTCGCGAAGATGCAGCACACGGCCCGCGAGCGCGGCTGGACCGAGTTCGTGTCGATGCAGAACCACTACAACCTGGTGTACCGCGAGGAGGAGCGGGAGATGCTGCCGCTCTGCGCCGACCAGGGCGTCGGCGTCATCCCGTGGAGCCCCCTCGCCCGGGGCCTCCTGGCCGGCAACCGGGGCCGCGGCGACGAGCGGCGCACCACCCGCTCCGCCAGCGACGTGTTCAACTCCATGTACACCGACGACGACTTCGCCGTGGTCGACGTCAATGCCGAGGTCGCCGGTGAGCGGGGCGTCCCCTCGGCGCAGGTGGCGCTCGCCTGGCTGCTGTCCCGCCCGGTGGTCACCGCCCCGATCGTCGGCGCGACGAAGCTGTCGCACCTGGACGACGCGATCGCCGCGACCGAGCTGACCCTGGACGAGAAGGAGATCGAGCGCCTCGAGGCGCCGTACGTGCCGCACCGGGTCCTGGGTCACTGACGCACGGAGGCCGGCCCCGGGAAGGGGCCGGCCTTCGGACGTGCAAGCTCAGTTGGAGGCCACGCCGAGGGCGGCGCTGCCGCCGTCGGTGTGCAGCTCGGTGCCCGAGGCGAACGCGCTGTCGAAGCGGGCCTGCAGGGCGTCGAGCTGGTCGTACTCCGACGCGTGCGACGACTCGGAACCCTCGGCGGCGAACACGTGGTCGGCCTCGGCCTCGTTGTGGTCGTAGGAGGTGAAGTCCGACTCCTCGTAGTGCTCACCCGACGGGTTCGAGTACTCCACGTGGTGACCCTGGTCGAAGCTGGTCGACTCCGCCGACGCGTGGTCCTGCTCGTACACGCCGAAGTTCGAGTCGTAGTCGTTCTCCGCCGCGTGCACCTGGTGCAGCTGGTCCAGCGACTCGTGATCCTGACCGGCCTCAACGTGGCCGTAGTCAACGCCGCCGTTGTCGCCGCTGTCCCACTCGCTCATTCCATCCCCCAGCTCATCTGTGATCGCGTTGCTCTGTTGCCATGAACGTTAGGCAATCCTGGACTGCATTGAATCCCCGAAACGTGCCACCGCCCAGCGCTGTGCCAGGTAGGCGACAGTCCCGAACCGCACCGGCGCCGGCGGCCGTGTCACCGGGCAGCTGGGGACACCGTTCAAACCCGATGTCCCCGGTGTCATCAACCCCTCACGAGGCCGGTATTCAGCCCGGAACATAGAGCATGACGGGCCCGGAGCAGGTGCTCCGGGCCCGCCGCATTACGCTGTCGGCCGTGATCGGGCCCTTGGCTGTCGCCATCCACGTGCTGTCGCTCGCCCTCGCGGCGTGGGCGTTCGTGGAGTTCTTCCGGCACCGCGAGCCGACCCGCCCGCTCTTCGCCGGGCTCGGCGTCGTCGGGGTGCTCGTCCTGGTGCAGGTCGTCGCGCTCACCGTCGGTCTCGCCGGCGGCCGCGGGCCCGACGACGGCGGCCAGGTCGTCACCCTCGTCGGGTACATGCTGACGGCGCTGCTGCTGCCGCCGGCCGGTGCCGTCCTTGCCCGGATGGAACCGACCCGCTGGGGTTCCCTGCTGATCGGCAGCGCCGCCGTCATCGTGCCGGTGCTCATCCTGCGACTGGGACAGATCTGGAATGGCTGAACGTCGGCTCAACAAAGGACCGGGCCGGGTCCTGGTCGCGATCTACGGGGTGTTCGCGCTCTCCGCAACCGCCCGCGCCGGCGTGCAGATCGCCACGAGCTTCGGTGACGCGCCCCTGGCGTACGCGCTGTCGGCGCTCGCCGGCGTCGTCTACATCGTCGCGACCGTCGCCCTGGCCCGCAACGCCCGCCGGGTCGCGCTCGCCGCCTGCGGGTTCGAGCTGCTCGGCGTGCTCACCGTCGGCACCCTCAGCATCCTGGACGCCAAGGCGTTCCCGGACGCCACGGTCTGGTCCGACTACGGGCAGGGGTACGGCTACGTCCCGCTGGTCCTGCCTGTCGTCGGCCTGTGGTGGCTGCTGCGCGGGCGCCGCGACCCGGTGAACGCCCCGGACGACAAGGACGGGTCAGCGGAAGTCGCGGGACGCTGAGCGGATCGGCAGGCTCAGCACCGCGAGGTGGTCGGCGCGCAGGTTGAGCACGCCCTCGACCTTCTCCAGGATCCCGCGGACGAGCATCGCGCTCGCGGTCCGCGCGACCCGGCGGTGCCGCTGCCACAGCCCGGGCGTGCAGGTGACGTTGAGCATCCCGGTCTCGTCCTCCAGGTTGATGAACGTGACCCCACCGGCGGTCGCCGGGCGTTGCCGGTGCGTGACGATCCCGCCGACGGAGACCCGGCGGCCGTGGTCGACGGTGTGCAGCCGCTCCACGGACACCGCGCCGATCCGGTCGAGGTACTCGCGGGCGAACTGCGCCGGGTGCGCGTCCGGGGCCAGGCCGGTCGCCCACACGTCGGCGACCATGCGCTCCACGGCGTCCATCCCGGGCAGCATCGGCGCCTCCAGGCCGCCGGTCGTGCCGGGCAGCCGGCCCGCCGTCTCCCGGGACGCCGCGCCCGCCGCCCACAGCGCCTCCCGCCGGCTGAGCCCGAGCCCCGCGAAGGCGTCCGCGGTCGCGAGGGCCTCCAGGTGGGCCGTGGTGAGCCCGGCCCTTCTGGCGAGGTCGCTCATCGAGGTGTACGGGCCGTGCTCCGCCCGTTCGTCGGCGACCCGCTCGGCGACGGCGGTGCCGAGGGACCGGACCGCGGACAGCCCGAGCCGCACGACCGGCCCGCCCCGCCCCCACCCGCTGGGCCCGGTGCCCGGCATCTCGTCAGGAAGCGCGTCCTCCAGGGTCGCCGCGGCGGCGCTCAGGTTGACGTCGGGGCGGCGGACGGTGACACCGTGCCGGCGGGCGTCGTCGACGAGCGACTGCGGCGAGTAGAACCCCATCGGCTGCGCGTTGAGCAGCGCCGCGCAGAACGCCGCCGGGTGGTACCGCTTCAGCCACGCGCTCGCGTACACCAGGTACGCGAAGCTCATCGCGTGGCTCTCCGGGAACCCGTAGTTGGCGAACGCGGCAAGCTTGTCGAACAAGTCGTCGGCCAGTGCGCCCGTGATGCCGTTGGCCGCCATCCCCTCGTACAGCCGCCGCCGGATGCGACCCATGCGCTCCATCGACCGCTTCGAGCCCATGGCGCGCCGCAGCTCGTCGGACTCGGCGGGGCTGAACCCGGCGACGTCGATCGCCATCTGCATCAGCTGCTCCTGGAACAGCGGCACCCCCTTCGTCTTCTCCAGGGACTTCTCCAGCAGCGGATGTGGATACGTGACCGGCTCGAGGTTGTTCTTGCGGCGGATGTACGGGTGCACCGAACCGCCCTGGATCGGCCCCGGGCGGATCAGCGCCACCTCCACGACCAGGTCGTAGAACTCGCGGGGCTTCAACCGGGGCAGCGTCGCCATCTGGGCGCGGCTCTCCACCTGGAACACCCCGACGGAGTCGGCGCGGCACAGCATGTCGTAGACCTCGGGGTCGTCGAGGGGCATCGTGGAGATGTCGAGCTCGCCGCCGATCATCTCGAACGCGTACCGCAGCGCCGACAGCATCCCGAGGCCGAGCAGGTCGAACTTGACCAGGCCGACGGACGCGCAGTCGTCCTTGTCCCACTGCAGGACGGTGCGGTCGGCCATCCTCGCGTGCTCCACGGGGCAGACCTCGATCACCGGCCGGTCGCAGATGACCATGCCGCCGGAGTGGATGCCGAGATGCCGGGGGAACGTCAGCAGCGCGTTCGCGTGCTCGACGACCTGCCGGGGAATGTCGTCGTGGTCGTCGTCGCTCAACGCCGCGTACCGCTCGACCTGTTTGCTCCACGCGTCCTGCTGCCCCGGCGAGTGCCCGAACGCCTTCGCCATGTCCCGGACCGCGGACTTCGGCCGGTACGAGATGACGTTGGCGACCTGCGCGGTGTAGCGCCGGCCGTACTTGGCGTAGACGTGCTGGATGACCTTCTCCCGCTGGTCGGACTCGATGTCGATGTCGATGTCCGGTGGCCCGTCGCGCTCCGGGGACAGGAACCGCTCGAACAGCAGCCCCCATTTGACGGCGTCGACGTTGGTGATGCCGAGCGCGAAGCAGACCGCGGAGTTCGCCGCGGAGCCCCGCCCCTGGCAGTAGATGTTGTTCTCCTTGCAGAACGTGACGATGTCGTAGACGACGAGGAAGTACCCGGGGAAGTTGAGCTCCTCGATCAGCGCCAGCTCGTGCTCCAGCTGCGCGTATGCCTTCGCGTTGCCGCGGTACCGGTCGGCGGCCTTCGTCATCGTCAGGTGCCGCAGCCAGTCCATCTCCGACATGCCGGGCTCCGGCACCGCGTAGTCCGGCAGCCTGGGCGCGACGAGCTGCAGGTCGAACGCGAGTTCCTCGCCGAACCGCGCGGCCCTGGCTACGGCGCCGGGCCAGGCCGCGAACCGGGCCGCCATCTCCGCGCCGGAGCGCAGGTGGGCGGTGCCGGCCGCGGGCAGCCAGCCGTCGATGTCGTCGAGGCTGCGGCGGGCCCGGACGGCGGCGAGCGCGGTCGCCAGTCTCCTGCGGCTGGGGGTCGCGTAGTGCACGTTGTTCGCCGCGACCGTGCTGAGATGCCTGGCCGCCGCCAGTTCGGCGAGGGCGTCGTTGCGTTCGTCGTCGTACGGGCCGCCGTGCGAGGTCAGCTCCACCGCCACGGACTCCCGGCCGAACAGCGCGATCAGCCGGTCCAGCTCCTGTGCCGCCTTTTCCGGGCCGTGCTCCAGCAGCGCCGCGGGGACGTGACCCTTGCGGCAGCCGGTGAGGACCAGCGCGTGGTCCTTCAGCGTGTCCGCGGTCTCCTCCAGGTCGTAGACCGGCCGGCCCTTCTCCCCGCCGCGGAAGTTGGCGTCGCTGATGGTGCGGGACAGCCGGGCGTACCCCTCCGGGCCTCGCGCGAGGACGAGCAGGTGCCGGCCGTGCGGGTCGGGTTCACCGTTCTGCGGGCCGGGCAGCCCGAGTGACAGCTCCGCCCCGAACACGGTCCGGATGTCCAGCTCCCTGGCGGCCTCCGCGAACCGGACCACGCCGTAGAAGCCGTCGTGGTCGGTGATCGCGACCGCGGACAGCCCGAGTCGGGCCGCGGTCTCGGCGAGCTCCTCGGGGTGGCTGGCCCCGTCGAGGAAGCTGAAGTTGGTGTGGCAGTGCAGCTCCGCGTACGGCACGACGTCGGCGGGCCGCTCCAGCTCCGGCGGCGCGGTGTACTCGGCGCGTTTGCGGGTCCACGCCGGGGAGTCGCCGCCGTCACCGTCATCCGCGGACAGGGGGTCGGGATGGTACTCGGCTCTTCTCCCGCTGAGTTTCTGTTCGAACTCACGCCATGGGATGTCGGGGTTGGAGAATCCCATCAGTCGTACAGCCCTTCCACGTGCCAGGTGCCGTCTTCGAGGACCGCCAGGATCGCCCGCTCGTCGGCGAGCTGGAGCTGGAACCGGGCGCGGCGGCGGGCCCCGTCCTCGTCCCACCAGCGTTCGTCGACCGGCCACGGCCCGGCCCACGCGACCACGCCAACGGGTGCTTCGTCGTGGATGCGCACGCTCGCCGGCGCGCCGCTGAGCTCCAGACGCCCGCTGACCCGCACCACCTGCCCGTCCTTGTCCGCCACGACCGCGGGCAGCGGCACCGGATACACGGTCGCCGGCGACGGCGACGGCAGCCGCCCCGGCCACGGCGCGTCCGTGCCCTGCGCGACCCGCTCGTCGCCGAACGCGACCAGGCGGATCCGGCTGCTGTCGGCGCGCCCGCCGTCGAGGACGGCGGTGAGGACCGCGTCGGGCCCGAGCAGCCCCTGGACGCGGGTAAGGGCCCGGTGGGCACGGTCGCGTTCGTCGCCGGCCTCACCCCACAGCCCCGGCTGCAGCCCCAGGTGCTCGACCACCCCTTCCGGCACCAGCCGCAGCCTGATGATGCCGCTGTTCGGGCTGTACCGGCTTTTCAGCCAGCCGTCGAGCTGCCAGCGGAGCCGGTCGGCGATCGCGGTGACGCTCAGCAGCCCGTCGTGCCGCCAGGTCCGCAGCAGCTCCTGCCCGGTGACGGTGGTCGCCTCGATCCCCAGCCGCGTACAGGCGAGCCCGTGCTGCTGGAGCCGCTCGTGCAGCCGCTCCGCGAGAGCCCGGGCGGCGAACGCGGCCGCGTCGACCCGCTCGACCGGCTCGTCGAACGTCTCCGTCACGTCCAGGTCCGGCGGTGGCCGCCGCGGCGCGAGGGGCCGTTCGTCCCGCCCGCCGGCGAGCCGGTGCGCGAGCGCCGCGTCGAACCCGAACCGGGCCAGGACGTCCGGCCCCGGCAGCGCCGCGAACTCCGCGAGGGTGTGGATCCCGAGCCGCCGCAGCAGGTCCGCGAGCGCGGGCCGCCCGAGCGCGCCGATGCTGAGGTCCGCGAGGAACGCCGCGGTCTCCCCCGGCGGGACGAGCACCCCGGCCCGCGCGGCGAGCCCCGCCGCGAACGTCCCCTCCGCGACCCCGACCTGCGCCTCCACGTCGCACCGCTGCGCGACCTGCTCGACGATCCGCTCGGCCGCTTCCGCCTCACCGCCGTAGTACCGCGCGGGTCCCCGCGCCGCGAGCGCGCACGCCCCCGGCCGCAGCGTCTCCACCCCCGGCGCCAGCTCCTCGACCGCCATGAGCACCGGCTCGAACGCCTGCATGTCCCGCCCCGGGTCGTGCTCGAGGACGATCAGGTGCGGGCAGCGCCCCTGCGCCTCCCGTTTCCGCAGCCCCCGCCGTACCCCTTCGGCCCGCGCCGCCGGCGACGTGGCGAGGACCCGGTTGGCGTGCAGCACCGCCACCGGTTCGGCCGCCGGGTACCCGTCCACGATCTCGGCGGCAACCACCGGCCAGTCCGGGCACCAGACCACGATCGTCCGCAGCGTCACCCCTCACCGCCCCCCTTCGCACTCGCCGGCGGTTCGGCGCTGCCGCAGCGTCGCGGCGCCCGGCCGGGTCCGGGTCGCTGGCGGCTGCCCCGGGTCCACGACGGCCCGCGGCATCTCAGCCGACCCGACGCAGCACGGTTGCGGCCTTACGCGGCATCCGCGCGCCGCGGACCGGGTTCGGGTGGCCGCTGGCTGCCCTGGGTCCACGACCGCCCGCGGCATCTCAGCCGACCCGACGCAGCACGGTTGCGGCCTTACGCGGCATCCACGCGTCGCGGACCGGCGGCAGCAGCCTTCCAGCGGCGGCTGCCCCGGGTCCACGACCGCCCGCGGCATCTCAACCGACCCGACGCAGCACGGTTGCGGCCTTACGCGGCATCCGCGCGCCACGGACCGGCGGCAACGGCCCTTCCAGCGCCGGCAGCCACAGCGTCACCTCACGCGCGGCGCTTGCCGCTCCCCGGCCGCGGGCCTGGATGGTCAGCTCCCGGCAGCGCAGCCGTCCCCGCCCCTCCCCGAGCCCGCCCCAGCTCTGCTGGACCGGGGTCACCGTCACGTCCGCGCCTGCCCATACTCCCGCCGGCATGAGTACGCTGCCCCGCTGCCGGGCCCGTGCCGCCAGCCGCCCCGCCACCGCCGGCGCGACCGTCCCCGGCACCGCCGCCACCACGATGTCGACTCCGTCGAGCAACGCCGCGACGATGCTCGCCCACTCGGCCCCCGGGTCCGGCACCAGCGCCAGCCGCTCAAGGGCGATCCCCATCTCGGCCGCCGCCACCGGACTCAACGCCGGCATCCCCACCACCGCGCACCACGACCCGGCCCGGCTCGCCGCCGCCAGCAACGCCAGCAGCACCGACGACGTCTGCACCGCAATCGTCGCCCCCCGCCGCAGCCCGCCACCGGGCAGCAACGCCCGCAACCCCGCGAGCACCGGCAGCACCTTCCCAGCCCCGATCCCCGCCTCGGCCGCGTGCTCACTCGCCGGCCGCACCATCCCGGCACTGACCAGCCCCGCCAGCCCACGGACCGGCTCGCTCCTCCCCCGCTGCTCCTTGAGCGCCTGCACCTCCCCCGCCGGCTCCAGGTGGGAACCCGGACGACCGCCCCCGGACGCCGCCCGCTCACCGCGGGTGAAGACGGGCGCCGAAGCGAGCCGCCGACGCCCCGGGTCGACGGGCAGGTCCTGATCGACGCCAGCACCGCCGCCACCGCCGGCCAGCTGCTCACCGCGGTTGGAAGCAGGCACCGGAGCAAGCCGCAACTGACCTGAGTCGACGGGCAGCTCCTGGTGAGTGCCCGGACGGCCGGCACCAACGGCAGGCTGCTCGGCGTGCGCGATAGCCGAGGCCGGCCGCCCGGCGCTGGCCGGAGCCGGCCGCTCGACACGAACAGGAGCCGGAGCCAACTGCCCGGCACGAACGGAAACCGGAGCAGGCTGCTCGACACGAACGGGAGCCAAGGCCGGCCGCTCGACACGAACCGAAACCGGAGCTGGCGGCTCGACACGAACAGGAGCCGGGGCTGGCCACTCGGCGCGGACGGGGGTCGGGGCTGGCGGCTCGACGCGAACAGGAACCGGAGCCAACTGCCCAGCACGAACGGAAACCGGTTGCTCGGCACGGACAGGAGCCAGGGCCGGCCGCTCGACACGAACGGAAACCGGAGCTGGCGGCTCGACGCGAACGGGAGCTGGGGCTGGCCACTCGGCGCGGACGGGGGCCGGGGCTGGCTGCTCGGCGCGGACGGGGGCCGGGGCTGGCTGCTCGGCGCGGACGGGGGCCGGGGCTGGCTGCTCGG
>NZ_JBFAPO010000004.1:0-38208 GCF_040676755.1 Dactylosporangium sp. NPDC049525
CAGGCACACTGATCCTCCGCAGCCTTTGATCGGATCTTCTTCCCTAGACAAGAGGAATGATCGATCAAGGGCTGCACCCATGATCAGCCGGGGTCGATGCAAGCCAGCCCGAGGTTAAAGATCAAGCTGAGCCAAAGGCCGGTCAGCCGGTGCAGGGCACCCCGTTGACGTAGATGACCGGCGGTGGCGTGACCGGTGCGGAGCGGGTGCCGTAGAGGCCGACGGTGACCGAGCCGCCCGGCGGGATGACCCGGTTCCAGCTCGCGTGAGTGAGCGTCACCGCGGCGCCGGTCTGGCTGAAGGTGCCGTTCCAGGCCTGGCCGATGCGCTGGTCGCCGCCGAAGCTGAAGGTGACGACCCAGTCGACGATCGGCGTGGTGCCGGTGTTGGTGATGGTGACGTCGGCGACGAAGCCGGTGGCCCACACGGACGTGTTGAGGAACGTCGCGCGGCACGACAGCGCCGGCGGCGAGCTGCTCGACGGGCTCGCCGTCGGGCTGCCCGGGCTGCTGGGGCCGCCGGTCCCGCCGGTCACGACGACCGTGTTCGAGGCGATCGAGACGTTGCCGGCCGCGTCGCGGGCCCGGACGTAGAACTGGTCGCGGGGCGACACCACCTGGGCCGTGTACGTGGTGCCGGTGACCGTGGACAGCAGCGTGGAGATGAACACGCCGTCGAAACGGTAGACGTTGTAGCCGGTGACGGCCACGTTGTCGGTGGACGGTGACCAGGTCAGCGTGGTGCTGGGGCCGTTGGCCGGGTTGGCCTTCAGGCCGGTCGGCGCCGCCGGCGGCACCGTGTCCGGACCCGTGTCGACGACCGGGGTGACCACGACGACCAGGTTCGACCCGCCCGAGCGGTGACCAAGGTCGTCGTGGGCGTTGACGAGGAAGCTGTACTGCTGGCCCGGCCGGATGTCGGCGGTGATCGTGGCCGTGGTGACGTTGCCGACGGCCGCGACCCGGCCGACGTCGTTGAACGCCTGCATGTAGGTGATGTCGTAGCCGGTGACCGGGCAGCAGCCGCGGGTCGAGGCGGTCCAGGTCAGCGTCACCGACGTGGACCGCACGGCGGTCGCCTGCAGGTTGGTCGGCGGCGTCGGCGGGAACGGCGAGGTGTTGGGCGTCCCCGAGGTGGACGGCGCCGAGGTGGACGGCGCCGGGGTGGCCGGGGGAGCGGCGGCCGGCACGCTGCCGCTGGCGTCGTTGACGGCGACCAGCAGGGCACCGGCGAGCAGGGCGGTCGCGGCGACGGATGCCAGCCGCAGCGACGGCAGGAGCGTGCGGGTTGCGGACATGACCCGACCCTGGCCGACCGCATCGACGTTCGTCAACTGATCGGGCGGCCGCCCCTGGGTACGCGGAGCGGCCGCCTGAAAGTTTCCGCCCCGTCGATCCGGCGAAGTTGTTACGGTCGTCCGTAATGCCGTATTAGCGGCTTATGGAGGCAAAATGCGTGCGCGGGTGGTGGCCGGACTGGTGCTGGCCGTTGCGGTCATGGCGGCACCGGCGTTCGCGTCCCCTGCGCCCGGCCCGTCGGCGGGTATCGCCGCCGACCCGTCGGACGACCCGAGCGGCACCCCGACGGCCGACCCGAACGCCAGCCCGACCGCCGATCCGTCAGGCAGTCCCTCCGACGATCCGAGCGCGACCCCGACCGGCAGCCCGAGCCAGAGCCCGACGCCCGGCCCGCCCGTCGACTGGCCCGGCGGGGTGTGGCCGGCCTGCGCGGACCCGGCCGCCCAGTACTGCGTGGAGTCGGCCACGGTCACCCCGGTCGGCGGCAACGCCACGGCGGCCACCGACCTCGGGATCACCGCGATGGTGAACACCCTCGGCGGGGCCGTGACCTCGTTCAACTGGACGGTCTCCGGGTTCGAGGGCCTGGCGGTGCCCGAGGAGGTGCGGGAAGGGTTCGTGCGGCTGACCGTCCGGACCGGGCAGTTCCACCCGCGGTACACGATGGCGCTCGCCGAGGACCTCCGCATCACCCGCGCGACCGATCAGGGCACCGGCGACACCACCCTGGTGATCGAGGGGCACAACACGCAGATCGACTGGATCTCCGGCAACGCGTCCGCCGCCTGCGTCAGCGGCGCCGACTGCGGCGACCTCACCACGACCGCCGACGACATCGGCACGGGACTGCGGTTCATGGGCAACACCCAGGACCTGGAGCTCTGGGGCACCCCCGCCATCGACGCGTTCGACGGGTTCTACTTCGCCTCGGACGCGCAGGCCCGCCCGACCATCGTGCAGCTCACGACGTACCCGGAGCCGTACTGGTCGGTGCCGTACCTCGGCAATCCGCACCTCGACAAGAACGGCCAGCCGGTCCGCGGCCAGTTCAACGCGTTCATGCCCGCCGCGTACTTCGCCTCGATCAACACGACGGCGCACGCGGCCGCCGCGATCGGCTTCGACGTGCTGAGCGTCGACGCCGACACCGGCGGGACGGCCAGCGTCCCGGCCACGGTCACCGAGCAGGACGGCGGCGTGATGCTGGCCGTCCCGGACCTCGGCTACTCGATCCAGCGGATCGACGTCTACAACCGGGCTTCCACGGCGCCTTCCCCGTCGCCGTCCGCCACACCGACTCCGACACCGTCCGCCACGCCGTCCGCCACGCCGTCTGTCACGCCGTCTGTCACGCCGAGCGCCACACCGTCCGCCAAGCCGTCCGCGACGCCATCTGTGACGCCATCCGTGACGGCGTCGGCGTCGCCCACGCCGTCCGCGTCGCCCAGCGGGCCGGCGTCGCTGACCGGGGTCGTCGCGAAGGGCGGCACCGGCAGGATCCAGGTCGGCTGGGTGGCGCCCAGCGGCACCGTCACCGGTTACGTCGCCACCGCCCAGCCCGGCGCCCACACCTGCACCGCCGCGGCCGGCGCGACGAGCTGCGACATCATCGGCCTGGTCAACGGCACCGCCTACACCGTGACGGTCACCGCCACGTCCGGGACCGGCGACACGCTCACCAGCCAGCCGGTGACGGCCACGCCCGCCGCACCGCAGCTGCCGGCCACCGAGCCCACTGGTGACGGTCCGCTCCAGCGGGGCCCGGCGTCCGGCACCACGCCCCGCACGCTGACGCTCAGCGGCGACGGGTTCGCGCCGAACTCGCCGGTCACCATCGGCATCTACTCGACCCCGGTGGCGCTGGCCAGCGGCACCGCCGACGCGAACGGTCACGTGAGCCTCGAGGTCACGATCCCGGACGACTACGCGGGCGAGCACACCATGGCGTTGAGCGGCATCGCGCCGGGCGGCGCGCCCCGCGTGCTGACCCTGGAGGTGCGGGTCGCCACCGTCGGCCCGCTGCCGGTGACCGGCCCGTCCGCCGCGTTGATCATCTTCGTCGGCCTGATGCTCGTCGCGGTCGGCGCTGAGCTGGTCGCCAGATCCCGCCGCCGCAGCACCGGCTGAGCGGCGCGCCGGTGGTCTACGTCTGGTACGCGGGCACGCCCAGCAGTTCGTCCACCGTCACGAAGCGGTAGCCCCGGGCCAGCAGCCCCTCGATCGTCTCCCGCACCGCGACGACCGTCTCGGTGCGGTCGCCGCCGCGGCCGTCGAACCCGTCGTGGAAGATGAGGATCGAGCCGGGGCGGGCCTTGGCGACGGCGCGGCGGGCCATGCGGACCCCGGAGGGCTGGAACACCTCGAGGGCATGGCCGAACTCGCCGGCGACCGGGTGCAGGCCGCCGCGGCGCAGCATCCGCAGCAGGGCCGGCTGGCGCCACAGCCACGGCGTGCGGGCCAGCGCCGGCGTCCGGCCGGTCACCTGGGCCAGGATGCGCTGGGTCTGCCCGACCTCCCGCTCGAACGCCCCCGGCCGCAGGTACGTGCCGAACCGGTGGCTCAGCGAATGGTTGCCCAGCACGTGACCGGCCTCGACCACGCGCCGGGCGATCTCGGGATGCCGCTCGACGCACTGCCCGACGTGGAAGAAGGTCGCGCGGATGCCGTACGCCGCAAGGATGTCGAGGATCTGGGAGGTGTAGGGCTCGTTCGGGCCGTCGTCGAACGTGAGCGCCACGAGCCGTTCGCCGGCCGGGCCGTGGTAGGGATAGTCCCGCGCGGACGGGGCGAACGGCGACATGAGCAGCCAGTAGGCCGCGCCGAGCACGACCAGCGGCAGCAGCCCGATGAGGACGATCATCGGGCCACCCCGGCCTCGAACGCGCCCGCGGTCTCGCGGAACGCCGGCGCGGAGCCCAGCACCCGCCGGCCCGCGATCCGGTTGACGGCGTAGGTCAGCAGGTAGTGCACGGGCAGGGTCACGAAGAGGTTGTACGCGAGCCCGCGGTTGAGCCGGCGACCCGACGTGTACGTGGGGTTGGCGTGGTCGTAGACGACCCGGCCCTTCCGGCGCAGCCGGCGTAGCTGGTCCAGCTCGTCGCCGCCCTGCGTCAGGCTGGTGTCGTAGCCGGTCCAGGCGTCGCGGCGGAAGGCGATGTTCGTCGCGCTGGCGTACACGGCGCGGCCGGTCAGCCGGTAGACGCCGTTGACCGCCGCGAACAGCGTCCGGCCGTACCGCCGGCCCCACCGGGGCCCGTCGGCGTACCGGCAGGGGCCGACGACCGCGACGACGCCCGCGTCGGCGCGGAAGCCCGCGTCGATACGGCTGAGCCAGTCCCGGTCGTACACGGTGTCGGCGTCGGCCGAGACGACGATCTCGCCGCGTGCCGCCTCGGTGCCGCGTTGCCGGGCGTTGCATACGCCGGCCACCGGCTCGGCCACGACCCGCGCGCCGAGCTCCAGGGCAATGGCCGCGGTCTCGTCGGTGCAGTTGTTGTCGACCACGATGACCTCGTACAGCCCGTCGAAGTCCTGCTTCTGCAGGGAAAGGAGCGCGTCGGCGAGGTATCGCGCCTCGTTGAAGCACGGGATGACGACGCTGAACCTGGGCTTTTCCGTCATGTGCAGGATTATTCGGCGGCCGGCGCCGCCGAACGATCCGGAGATCCCCCGACTTCGACCTGGGGCGAACCCCCACACCGCCCCTGATGCCACCCTCAGGTCGCGGGCCGCGGACCAGGTGTTCCGTGGCTCAGCCGGCGCAGACCCGCCGGCCCGTCGGCGTCCACATAGGACGGGACGTCGACGGTGGTCTGGGTGGCGGGGGGCGGGTCGGCGGCTGGTGCGCCGACGTTGCGCCGCACGATGTGATCAAATTCCCGACAAGTGCCCTCTGACCTGGGAGGATGGGTCTGTCGAACCCGGATCTGGAACCAGAACAGGGAGCACTTTCGGTGGATTCACGGACCGGATGGGCGCGGGATTCGACCGTCGACGTCGCTGGCCGCGGCGTCGGCTCGCACCGGGTCCGTGCCGTCGCGGACGCCGGCCACGGGGTTGCGCGCCCCGGTGCGAGGACCGTGTCCGCAACGCCGACCACACCCAGCCTCCGATCCATGTCGCCGCCGAACCTCAGTAATCGACAATTGTCGATGAGCTGGGCCGGACCGCAACGCGAAGCCATCCGCGAACCCGAAAGGCGTACATCGAATGACCACGTCCACGATCAACGCGCCCGCCCGTACCAACCGCTCGGACGCCACGTTCCAGCCGCGAGCCCAGGTGCAGAACTCACTGGCGCCGGGAACCTTCGACCTGCCGTCCCTCGTGCCGCTGATGTATGCGCTCATGTTCCGAAACATCGCCAGTGACGGTTTCACCTTCAGCGACCCGCAGGCGCCCGGGGACTACTCCAAGGACTCCAAGCCGGGCTGCATCATCGCCGCCCCGTCGTTCCCGGCCGACACCGCCGGCATCGACGAGGACTACGTCTTCAACTGGGTGCGTGACGGCGCCATCACAGCCATGGAGGTGGCCCACGCCGGCCTGCCGGCGCGCCCGGGCGGGTCGGTCCAGACGCTCAACGACTACGTCCAGTTCGCCGACCTGTGCCACACCAACGCGCAGCCGACCAAGGGCCACGCGTGCTTCACCATCGCCGGTGAGGCCCGGCCGTGGACGGAGCAGAACGACGGGCCGGCCCTGCAGACGGTCACCATCCTGGCCGCCTACGACCAGCTGGACCCCCGCATCCAGAAGACCGCGGTGGCACTGATCAACGCCAATGTGGCCTTCCTCCTCGACGTGTACAAGGAACCCACGACCAACCTGTGGGAGGAGCACGTCGGCTACAGCTTCTTCGCCCGCGCCGCCCAGCTGCGCTGCTTCCTGGAGGTGCAGGCCACGCCGGTGAGTGGGATCGACAAGCCGGCCGGGCTGCAGCCGGCCATCGACTGGCTGCGCCACGCCCTCGACTGGCACTGGGACGGGACGAAGTACATCAGCATGGTGGCCGACCCCGGCGACGGCGGCGTCCCCTCGCCGCAGCACCCGGTGGTCAGCGACTACGACCCCAACATCGACATCGTCCAGGCGGCCGTCTACGGCGCGGTGCCCTGCACCGACCCCAAGCTGCTGGCCACCGCCGCGCAGCTGCGGGCCCAGTGGGAGGAGGGCGGCATCGCCTTCTACCCGATCAACAAGGCCGACCGGGCGCTCGGCCTCGGCCCGCTGTTCGGCCGCTACCCCGGCGACGTGTACGACGGCGACACCGCCAACCCGGTGCTGGGCGGCCACCCGTGGGCCCTGTCCACCTGCAACGTGGCGGAGCTGCACTACCGGCTGGCCGCCGACATCAGGTCGACCGGGCGGGTCCCGCTGGACAGCGTGTCGGCCCCGTTCTTCGCCCAGTCCGGGATCAGCGCGACGACCCCGGCCGGCGCCGCCGCGGCCGCCCTGGTCGCGACCGGTGACGCGATGGTGCGCGCCGTCGTGCACCACAGCGACAACCTCGAGATCTCCGAGCAGTTCGACGGCACCACGGGATACGAGCGCAGCGTCAACAACCTCACCTGGAGCTACGCGTCGTACCTGTCGGCCATGCGGGCCCGCGCCGCCGCCGTCTGAAGGGGTGACCGCTCATGTTCGTGAAATTCCCTGAGGGTGCGGCGAACCGCACCGACCACGACGCCGCCGCCGACGTCATCTACGACGCGGTCATCGTCGGTGCCGGCATCGCCGGTGCCATCGTCGCCGCCCGGCTGAGCGAGGCGGGCAAGCGGGTGCTGATCCTCGAGGCCGGACCGGCCGAGGACCTGACGCTACGCGGGTACGAGAGCTACCTCGACCGCTTCTACTCCGCGACGAGCAAGGACAACCAGTCGCCGTACCCGGCCTCCCTGAACGCGCCCATGCCCCGGGGGACCGACGCGCGCCGCATCTTCCCCGGCTCCCCGGACGCCTCGGCATACATCGTGCAGAGCGGGCCGTTCGCCACCGACACGACGTACACGCGGGTGCTCGGCGGCACGACCATGCACTGGGAGGCCAAGACGCTGCGCATGCTGCCCGACGATTTCCGGATGCGCACCCTGTACGGCGAGGGCAACGACTGGCCGCTCACCTACGAGGATCTCGCGCCGGACTACAACGCGGCCGAGCGGGAGATCGGCGTGTCGGCCGACGTCGAGGACCAGGCCTACCTCGGCATGACCTTCGACGAGGGCTACGTGTTCCCGATGAAGGGCCTGCCGCTGTCCTATCTGGACAAGATGGTGGCCAAGGACCTGGACGGCATGCCTGTCGAGCTCGACGGCGAGCGGACGCAACTGCGGGTCCGGCCGTTCCCGCAGGGCCGCAACGGCATCCCCAACCCCGCCTACGACGGCGGCAACGGGTACGTCCCCAGCGGCGCGGTCAGCACGTACCAGGTCGAGGTCGGTGGTCGCTGCCAGGGCAACAACAACTGCGTGCCGATCTGCCCCGTGCAGGCGAAGTACAACGCCGGCAAGACCCTCGCCCCGGCGCTGCGCAGCGGCCGCGTCGACCTGGTCGCCCAGGCCGTGGCCTACAAGGTGCACATCGACGAGGTGACGGGCCGGGTCCGGGAGATCGAGTACCGCCGCTACGAGCGCCCCGACAGCACGGAGTGGACCACGGTCAGGGCCCGGGGCCGGCTGTTCGTGCTGGCCGCCAACGCGGTCGAGAACCCGCGCCTGATGCTGGCCTCCGGCCTGCACAGCTCCAGCGGCCTGATGGGGCGCAACTTCATGGACCACGCGTACCTGCTGGCCTGGGCGCTGCTGCCGGAGGTCGCCGGCACGTGGCGGGGCACGAACTGCACCGGCGGCATCACCGACCTGCGCGGGGGCAGGTTCCGGCGGCGCCAGGCGGCGTTCAGCGTCGACATCCACAACGACGGCTGGGGCTGGGCCCGCGGCGCGCCGACGACCGACCTGATCGACCTGGTGGACAACGGCGGCCGCTACGGTGCGGCCCTGCGGCAGGGTCTGGTCGACCGGCTGTCGCACCAGCTGCAACTGGCGTTCATGGTGGAGGTCCCGGCCAGCCCCAGCAACCGGGTGAGCGTCGATCCGGCGTACACCGACCACCTCGGCAACATGCGGCCGATCCTCAGCTACACCACGCCCGAATACACCATGCGTGGCATCGCCTACGCGCGGCAGCTCTCCAGGCGCATCTTTGCCCGGCTCGGCGCGGAGGACCACACGAACTACGACCCGAACTTCTGGGGCTACGCCACGTACGACGGCCAGGGCTACGAGGTGCGCGGCGGCAACCACCTGGCCGGTACCCACATGATGGGGCTCGACGCGTCGACCTCGGTCGTCGACACCAACCAGCGGTCGTGGGACCACCGGAACCTGTACCTGGTCGGCGGGGGGAGCCTGCCGACCATCGGGACGTCCAACGTCACCCTCACCGTCGCCGCGCTGTGCCTGCGCAGCGCCCGCGCCATGCTCACCCAGCTCGACAGCGAGCAGGCGCCAATCAGGATCGCGCAGCTGCAGGGGGTGGGCGCGTGAGCGGGTCCACGATTCAGAGTCGGGGCGACCTGATCGACTACCTGGACGCCGCCATGGCCCTGGAGCACGCCACCATCCCGCCCTACCTCACCGCGTACTACTCGATCGACTCCACCACCAACTCCGACGCGGCCCACATCATCCGGGTCGTCGCGGTCGAGGAGATGCTGCACCTCACCCTCGCCGCCAACGTGCTCAACGCCGTCGGTGGCAGTCCCGACCTGACCCGCCCGGGCTTCGTGCCGCGGTACCCGGCGCGCCTGCCGGACGGCGAGGACGACTTCACCGTGGACCTGCGGTCGTTCTCACCGGAGGCGGTGCAGACCTTCTGCGACATCGAACGACCCGGCAAGGCCCCGGCGGGCGGCTCCCGCCTGGTCCGCTCGGATCCGGGCAAACCCATGCTGGCGGCCAGCCCGACGGCCGACGGCATGCACTTCTACAGCATCGGCGAGTTCTACGCGGAGATCATCGAGGGGCTCGAACGGCTCGCCGCCACCGACCCGGGACTGTTCTGCGGGGACGCGTCCCGCCAGGTCGGGCCCGAGTACTTCTACTCCGGCGGCGGCGCGATCATCCCGGTGCACGACCTGGACACGGCCCGCCAGGCCCTGCAGTTCATCGCCGATCAGGGCGAAGGCTCGCACAGCGGCCTGTACGACGCCGCCGGCGAACTGGCGCACTACTACCGGTTCCGGCAGCTGCAGCTCGGCCGCTACTACCAGCCGGGCGACCACGAGGACCTGCCCTCGGGTCCGCGGCTCGACATCGCCTGGGACAAGGTCCTCACCGTGAAGACGAGCGCGAAGCTGGCCGACTATCCGGCGGGCTCCGAACTGGCCGCCGCCGCCGAGGCCTTCAACGCCGACTACGGCACGTTCCTCGCCCTGCTGACCAAGGCGTTCAACGGCGAACCGGACGCGCTGCAAGAGGCGGTCTGGCACATGTTCCGGCTCCGCGACGGCTTCAACCGGCTGATGCGCAACCCGCTGCCCGGCAGCGGCGGCCTGAACGCCGCGCCCACCTTCGAGGTGACCGTTCCCGCGGTGGTGATGTCATGACCGGCCCGGCACTCGAGGACTTCCTGGCCCTGTCGGTCGACCTCACCGCGTTCCCCGAGACCGACCTGCTCGGCACCGGCCTGGGGGAGCAGTACCTGGAGAAGGTCCGGGCCGCCTGCGGCGACGCCGTGGTCGCCGACCTGCTCGCCGCGCACCGGGCGGCCCGGGCCGACCTCGAAGGCTTCGACCGGGCCCTGCGGCACCAGGTGCTCAGCGACGACCGGCTGGGCCCGGTCGCCCGCGCCGTGATCAAGCTCTGGTACGCGGGCATGTGGTACGGGCTGCCACCCGAGTGGACCGACACCTTCGGGGCCCAGCCGGCCGCCGAGGCCTCCGCCGTCACCGCCGCCTCCTACCAGGAGGGGCTGCTGTGGCGGGCCATCGGGGCCAACCCGCCGGGCGCCAAGGCACCCGGCTACGGGTCCTGGGCGCAGCCACCCCGCATCGACGAGCGCTACCTGAAAGGGGCCGCATCATGACGGCACTACTGGCCGAGCGCCTCGGCCCGGACAAAGTGAAGCTCGGCGTCTGCTGCACCCTGTGGTGGAACGACGACTTCCCGACCATCGACGCCGACATCCCCTTCGGGCAGGCCGTCAGCGAGATGGCGCTGGCCGGCTTCCAGGGCTGCAGCATCGGGCACAAGTACCCGTCGGAGCCGGCGGTGCTCAAAGCCGCCCTCGACCTGCGGGGGCTGCAGGTCTCCGAGCCGTGGACAAGCACGTATTTCACGATCGACGAGATGGGACAGAAGACGGTCGACAGCTTCGAGGAGACCCTCGCGCTCATCAAGGCGCTGGGCGGCACCGAGCTGGTCGTGGCCGAGTTCGGGGCGTCGTCGCACCTGCTGCCGATCGACGTGTTCGCCAACCGCCCGGTGTTCACCGACGCCCAATGGGACGCCTTGACGTCAGGCCTGGAGAAGCTCGGCAAGATCGCCAACTCGGCCGGGATGAAGCTGAGCTATCACCACCACATGGGCACCGGCGTCATGACCCGCGCCGACGTCGACCGGCTGATGGCCTCGACCGACCCGGCGCTGGTACACCTGCTGCTGGACACCGCGCACATCGCCTTCGCCGGCGACGACCCGCTCGACCTGGCCCGGGCCCACGCCGACCGCATCGGCCACGTCCACCTGAAAAGCATCCGGCCCGAGGTCGTCAGCCGGGTCCGGGAAGAGGGCCTGTCGTTCCAGGAGGGCGTCGAGCTCGGCGTCTTCACCGTCCCCGGTGACGGTGCCATCGACTTCCGGCCCATCCTCGAGACCCTCGCGGACGCCAACTATCAGGGATGGCTGGTCGTGGAGGCCGAGCAGGACCCGAACAAGGCGATCCCGCTCGAATACGCCAAGAAGGCCCGTGCCTATCTCGCAGACATTCTGGGGTGGTAACGATGAGGCGAGAGATCTACTGCAGCTTCTTCATGTTCACGGCCGACCTGCGCCCGGACGACACGCGGTACACCAAGGTCCTGATCGAGCATCTCAAGGCCCTCACCGACATCGGCTACGACGGCTTCGACCTGCACATCGCCGCCCAGCCGGCGAGCGTCGACCACAAGCTCGAGGTCGACAGCTACCTCGGCCTGAAGAAGGCATTCGACAAGGCCGGCCTGAAGGACGCGAAGTTCACCACCAACGTCGGCACCACGCGGACCTTCGACCCGACCTCACCGTACGAGGAGCAGCGCAAGGAGGCGCTGTCCTACCTGAAGTCGCGGGTCGACATCACCTCGGTGCTGGGCGGCGAATCGATCATGTCGGGGCCGTTCCTCTACCCCTACGGCGCCTTCCCGCTCACGGACAACGGTGACGGGATCTGGAGCGACGCCCTGCTGGACTGGATGGAGCCGCGATACCTGGCGGCGCGGTCCATCTTCCAGGAACTGGGGGAGTACGCCGCCACGAAACACGTGCGGCTGGCCATCGAGCCCGTCAAGAGCTGGGAGACGCCGCCGCCCAACATGGTCTCGGAGGTCCTCGACTTCCTCGACGGCGGCGAGCGCCTGCCCGGTGGCGTGACGGTCGACACCGCGCAGGTCGTGATGGAAAGCCAGGGCCCGGCGGTCTTCAAGCGCAATGTGGCCCGGGCCGCGCAGCAGGACCGGCTGCTCTACGTCCACATCTCCGCACCCGACCGCGGCGCGGTGCACGACAGCTGGATCCCGTGGGAGACGATCCTGGGCGAGATCGAGCCGGTGTACCAGGGTCCGTACCTGGTCGAGGTGTTCAACGCGATCCCGCCGTTCGACAGCTCCATGCGGATGGCCCGGCGGCGCTTCTGGCGACCCGGCGAGGACGCCCCGGAGCCGAACCGCCCCAGCGCCTACGACGTCGCCCGCGCCGGGCTGGAGACCCTGCGGGAGCAGCTCGCCCGCGTCGGAGGTGCCTGATGCCGGCCGCATTGTCGGACCCGATCAGGATGATCGCGAAGCGGGCGGGCGACGTTCGGGTCCACACGTTCGTCGCGTCGTTCGAGTACGACAACATCGCGAACGCCACGCACATCATCGAGAGCAGGAACAGCCTCGTCCTCGTCGACGGGCAGTTCCTCGTGCCCTACGCGAGGCAGTTCAGGGACTACGCCGACAGTCTCGGCAAGCCGATCGACCGGGTGTATCTGTCGCACCGGCACCCCGACCACTGGTTCGGGCTGGGCGCCGCGTTCGGTGACGTGCCGATCCACGCGCTGTCCGAGACCGCGACCTTCCTCAGGGAGCACGGCGAGGACTCCAGGAACGACCACTGGAAGCTGGGCAGCCTCGCGCCGGACAAGGTCGTCGTCCCGCAGGAGATCGTCAAGCCGGGCGAGGACATCATCGACGGCGTCCGGTACCTCTTCGAGGAGGTGACGGACACCGAAATCGACGTGCTGCTTGCCATCAAGCTCCCCGACCTGGGGGTGCAGTTCGTCCAGGACCTGGTCTACAGCGGCACGCATCTGTACCTGACGAGCCACCTGGGCAAGTGGATGCGGGTCCTGGAAGACATGCTGCTGTCGGACTACGAGGTGTTCATGCCTGGGCACGGGCTACCGGCCGACAAGAACGAGGTCGCCCGGAACATCGAATACCTCGCCGCGGCCGGCCAGGCGATCGCGAACGGATTGACCAACAAGGCATTCAAGGACTTCATGCTGCGCCGGTACCCCGAGCGCAAGTGTCCGGGCATTTTCGACATCTACCTGCCGCGGTTGTTCGGAGGGGCGAGTGAGTACTGACATGGACAGGCCATACACCGTCGGGCAGTACCTGGTCGACCGGCTCTCCCAACTGGGCCTGGGGCACCTGTTCTCCATCGCCGGCGACTACACGATCTCATGGGTGAACAGATACGTCACACCCAGCGAGATCGAGATCGTCGAAGAGGTCAACGAGCTCAACGCGGGGTACGCCGCCGACGGGTACGCCCGGCTCAAGGGCATCGGCGCGCTCTGCGTCACCTACTCCGCGGGCGCGCTGTGCGCCGTGAACGCCATCGCGGGCGCCTACGTGGAGAAGGTGCCGCTCGTGCTGATCAACGGCACGCCGGACATCAAGAAGACGATCGCGTTCCAGCAGACCGGTTTCAGCGCGCATCACTTCATCAGCGGCAGCGAGACGGACCTGCAGGCGTTCGAGCACCTGACGGCCGCGGCGGTGCGGGTCGACAACCCGGACCTCGCACCGGTGCTGATCGACTACGCGTTGCTGCAATGCATCACCGAGCGGCAGCCCGTCTACATCGAGCTGCTGCAGGACATGGTCGACCTCACCTGCGAACCGCCGAGGGGCACCCTCAAGCCGGCCCGGGCGATGTCGGACCCGGCCAGCTTGGAGCAGTCGATCGCGAAGATCGCCGAGCGGCTGCGGGAGGCCAGCAACCCGCTCATCTGGGTCGGTGTGGAGGTCGACCGGTTCGGGCTGCACGAGCAGGCGTTGAACCTTATCCGCCAGCTCAACGTCCCGTTCGTGACCGAACTGCTGAGCAAGGCCATCCTGCCCGAGGAGGACGCGCTGTTCGCCGGCGTGTTCGACGGCCAGGCATCGTCGCCCGCCGTCAAGGAACTGGCCAAGGCATCGGATTTCGTCCTGGCGTTGGGGGTCTGGCTGACGGACATCAACACGCTGGGCTGGGACATCGATTTCGACAAGACCGCGTTCGTGTCGCTGGACGCCGTCAAGTACGGCACGTACTTCAGTCCCCAGGTTGCCCTGGAGCACCTGATGGACGGGCTGCTGGAGCAGCGGATCGCCCGCAGGTCGCCGGCCCGGCCGCAGATCCCGGCCGACGCGGTCGCCGCCGTGCCCGCGGCCTATGAAGAGATCACGTATCAGGGCTTCTACGACGCCATCCCGCAGTACATCGACGAGAACACCATTCTCGGCAGCGACTCGAGCCTGAACTACTTCGGGAGCCTGCTGCTCAAGGCGCCGGTCGTGCGAGGCTTCGTCGCGCAGTCGTCATACTCGGCGATCGGGTACATCGCCGCCGCCGCCACGGGCATCTGCCTGGCGCGGGACAACAACCAGCGGGTGATGGTGTTCTCCGGCGACGGCGGGTTCCAGATGACCGCGCAGTGCCTTTCGACGCAGACCCGCTTCGGCCTGAACCCGATCATCTTCGTGCTCAACAACGGCGTCTACGGCGTCGAGCAGTGGCTCGCCGACGCGTCGGTCTTCTCCACCGACAAACCGTTCTACAAGTCCTGCGTCCTGCACCCGTGGAACTACAGCAAGCTGGCCGACGTCTTCGGCTGCCAGGGCTTCAAGGTCAGCACCTACGGCGAGCTGGACCTCGCCATGAAGGACGCCCTGGCCAACGACAACAGCCCGGCCGTCATCGAGGTCGTGGTCGCCGGCAAGTCGATCCCCAGCAACGCGGCGTGGAAGACCAACTAGCGACTGGTACGTGGGCGGTGAGCCCTACGGAGTACCCGGCGTGACTCGCCTGACGGGTGGGCCACGCCGGTGTTCGCCGGCTCAGGCGGTCTTGCTCGTCCAGACCGCCTTCTTGGCCGCGGTGTACAGCACCGCCGACCCGTCGTCCTGGACCAGCAGGTACGTGGCGGCCTTGCCGTAGGTCGCGGTGCTCCACAGCACCTTGCCCGCATTGTCGTAGACGACGAGGTTGCCGTCGGTCTGCATCCGCGTCGTCGCGCCGGGGTGGCCGCTGGTGCCGCTGCGCCATACGACGGTCTTCGCCGAGTTCTGCAGCACGAGGTTGCCGTCGGGCTGCAGCAGCAGCGTGTAGCCGCCCTTCGGCGCCGAGCGCGACTGCCCGGCGAGGAGGCGCTGGCCGACGGTCAGCTTGCTGATGCCGTCGGTGGTCGTGCCCCACAGTGCCTTGCCGGCGGCGGTGACCACGACGTTGCCGTCGGCGTTGAGCACGGCCGCCGCGCCGGTGCTGCCGTAGGTGCCCGACGACCACAGCGGTTGTTTGTCGGTGCCGTAGACGACGAGGTTGCCGTCGGTCTGCATCAGGGTGTTCGCGCCGGGGTGGCCGCTCGTCTGCGCGCTCCAGATGACCTTCTTGTCGGCGTTGACGACCACCAGGTTGCCGTCGGGATACTGCGCGAGGGTGAACCGGCCGTCGGCGGTGCGGCGCTGCTGCCCGGCGTTCAGCGCCTGGCCCGGGTACAGCTGCCCGCGCTCGACATGGCTGGACCACGCCTCCTGGTGCCCGGCCTGCGACACCACGGCAGTGCCGTCGTCGCGCACCTCGAGCAGCGCGCCCTTCCCGCCGGTGGCGCTGCGCCACAGGACGCTGCCACCCTTGGCGTGCACGACGAGGTCGCCGTCGCGTTCGAAGCTGGTGTAGGCGCCGGAGTTCGCGGGCGTCTGCGACGACCACCGCACCTTCTTCGCGTCGTCGGCGAGGACGAGGTTGCCGTCCGGCTGCTGCGTGAAGGTGTACTTCCCGTTGGGTGAGCGCAGTGCCTGACCCGCGTTCAGCCGGAAGCCGGGCTTCAGCTGGGCGGGCGGCACCGAGGCGCTCGGCAGCGGCGACGCGGGGTCACGCGCGCCGTTCGGGGGTCCGGACGCGGCGGCGGCCTCGTTGCCGGCCCTGGACGGGTCCGCGTCCTGCGCCGCAGCCGGCGGGGCGCCGCCACCGGACCGGGACAGCTTGACGGCGACGACGGTGCCGACCAGGACGACCAGGACGAGCCCTGCGGCGGCGAGGATCAGGCCCGTGCGCCGGCCGCTCGCCGGGGGAGCGTCCGCGACGAAGGGCGCCGGCGGCACGTCCGGCACGGCGCCGACCGGTGGCACCGGCCCTGGCACCGGGGCCGCCGGGAACGGGGCCACGGATGGCGCGGCCGCCAGCACCGGCGCCGGTGGCGCCACGAACGGCGGCGCGGACGGTGGCGCGGATGGCGGCGCGGATGGCGGCGCGGATGGCGGCTGGGCCGCGAACGGTGCGGACACCGGTTGCGCCGCGAACGGCGCCGACGGCGGCTGGGCCGGGAACGGCCCGGACAGCGGCTGGGCTACGAACGGCGCGTTCGGCGGCTGGGCTGCGGACGGCGCGGACACCGGTTGCGTCGTGAACGGTGGGGCGTAGGCGGTCGGTGGCGGTCCGGACGGCACCACCATCGGACGCTCGGCGGTGCCGGTGTCATCGGGATCTGTCGGGCTCCACACGTCGCCCGGTGCCGCGTCGGCGCCCGGCGGGATCTCGGCGGGCCCGGGCGGCGCGGCCCAGCGGGGCAGCCCCCGGTCGCCGGCCGGCTCGGACTGGGCGGGCAGGGGCCACCCGTTGCCGTTCGCCGCCATGCCACCAGCCTCCCGATCCAGCATGGCGGGGCCGCACCCGGTGAGCTGCCCCCGCACCATGCCACCGATCGAGAACCGTAACGCTTCGGCACCGTCCGCTCCACCCCGGGCCGACCGTCGCGCCCCCGCACAAGACCCCGGAAGCGATATTCGGATGAGTGCGGACACTATGTTCGGATTGGACCGGGCGTAATCGGCAGGAAGGATTGTGCGTTCTTTCTCTTGCCGGACGCTAGCAGGTCCGTGCGGGCGAGCCGATCGGCCCGTTGACGCTCCTCGAAGCCGCATGGGATTGTTCCGCCTGAATGGGTTCCGTGGTCATTTCTGGCGGGGGGAAACGGAATTGTTCACCGCTTTGCGCGCGCGGCTGAGATCATTTCAAGGATCCGGCGACGAGCGGGGCCCGTTCCAGGTCCGCGACGACCGGAGATGGTTCGAGGAAGACACCGTCGTCACCAGGTTGAGCTTCGTGCGCAACGTGGTCGGCCTGGTCCTCACCATTGTCGTCAGCTTCATGACCGCCGGGATCCACGGCTCCGCATTCGACCCCTTCGAGCGGCTGATCGACCTCGTCTTCGGCCTGCTGACCGCGTCTATCGCGGTGCTGACGACCATGGCCGTGCTGGTCCTGACGACCTCGGCGGCCAGCCGGGGCGCGGTGGCGCGGCGGATGTGGATCCCGCTGCGGACGATGCTGCTCTTCCCGGTCTTCTTCGCCGCACCCATCGTCGCGGGCATGCTCGGATACTGGCTCGGCCGGCTGGTCTTCCACACCCTGCACGACTCCGGGCACGCCGTGCTGGCCTATCTCGGCACCGCCCTGCTCATCCTGCTGTTCATCGGCATCGTGCTGTCGCTGCTGTGGGTGATGCTGATCTCGGCGTACTTCTGCCTGACGAACCTGTTCCGCGCGGCCGAGGGGCACCCGTTGCTCGCGCCGGTCGCGGCCACCGCGATCGTCTGGGTGCTGCCGCAACTGCTGCGGGTCATGCGGCACACCGACCCGCCGACCGACGGGCTCGGGATCGCCGTGTTCTATGGCGGTGCCGTCACCGTCACCCTGCTGTCCGCCGTCGAGATCGTCCGGGCCGCGCGGGTGCCGGGGCTCGACCTGCGCGGGGCGCCGCCCGCCACGCCGCTGCCGCGCGGGCCGGGCTCGTGGTCCCGCGGGTTCCCCGGCGTCGCCGTCCTGGCGTCGCTCGTGGGCGCGTTCGCGGCCACGTCCGCCTTCGCCGCGCTGGCGATCGCCCAGATCCCCGGGCCGGTCGGCGCGCCGGTGATCCACTCCTTCTACTTCCCCGACGGCGCCGGCGAGGTCAAGGCCGCCCGGCTGAGCCCCGACGGCACCCTGCTCGCGGCCAGCCCGGAGGGCGACCGGACGTTCCTGTTCAACACCGGCAGCGGCAAGCTGGTCGAGACGCTGCCGCTGCCCGTCGGGTATCCCACCGCGCTGGCGTTCAGCCCCGACGGCCGGTTCCTCGCCGAGGCGGGCAACGACATCGGCGACGACCTCGGCAGCCCGATCTACCTGTGGGAGGTCGCCGCGCACAAGCTCGCCGCCAAGCTGGCCATCCCGCCGCCCGGGCCGCCCAAGCCCAACACGTCCAGCATCCGCAGCCACTACGTCTCGTCGCTGGCGTTCAGCAACGACGGCAGCCGGCTGGTCGCGAGCATGTTCGACAGTTCCTCGATCCTCGCCTGGGACACGGCCACCGGCAGCGGCGTCGCCGGCTTCACCGCGCCGGGCGAGCGCACCGAGCGCGGCGGCGGCGTGTACGGGATCGCCTACCTGCCCGACAGCACGACGATGGCGATCCACGCCAACGACGGCCTGCACTTCGTGAACGCGGCGGACGGCAAGCCCAAGCCGATGCCCGGCACGCTCGGTCAGCTCACCGGCATCGTCAACGCCTTCGCCGTGAGCGCGGACGGGTCGTCGCTGGCCGTCGCGACCAGCGTCGGCGCCGCCGAACGGGTCGCCGCCAAGGTCAGCGTCTGGGACCTGCGCGCCGGGACCGTCAGGCAGACCGTGACCATCCCCGGTGCCCTGAAACAGGCCACGACGACCTCCATCGCGCTCAACGACAACGGATCGCTGCTCGCCACCGGGGACTGGGCCGGCCACGTCCACGTCTGGGACGCCGCCGCCGGTCGCCTCACCGCGACGCTCGCCGGCCAGACCGGGTGGTCGTTCGGCGGCCCGGACAACATGGTCGAGGTCCACGCCGTGCACGGAAAGTCGGCGCTGCTGTCCTGGAACCAGCAGGGCACGATCGTGCTGTGGAACCTCAACGACCTGCCCGGGAAGGGCGCGTGGAACCAGGCGGTCAGGTAGCGAGGGTCCGTGCCAGGGCGTCCGGTTCGCTGAGGCGCCAGTTGTTCTTGCCCGCGGACTTGACGGCGTACATGGCGGCGTCGGCGCGGCGCAGCAGGTCGACGATGCCGGTCGGGGCCTGGCTGACGAACGCGACGCCGATGCTCGCGCCGACCCTGGTGGTGTGCGCGTCGATGACCGCCGGTGCCGCGACGGCTCGCAGCAGCCGGTCGGCCAGCGGACCGGCGTGCCGGCCCGTGCGTTCGGTGAGCACGACGAACTCGTCGCCGCCGAGCCGGCACACGACACCCTCGTGCGCGACGCTGACGAGGCGGTCGGCGATCTCGCACAGCAGCCGGTCGCCGATCTCGTGGCCCAGGGTGTCGTTGACGGCCTTGAACCCGTCGAGATCGATGAGCAGCAGCGCTGTGTCGGCGCCGGTCGTGGTGTACCGCTGGATCGCCTCTTCCACGTGCCGGCCGAGGTATGCCCGGTTCGCCAGTCCGGTCAGCTCGTCATGCCACGCCTGGTGCTGCAGTTGCTCGGTGAGCAGCCGGTTCTGTGCGAGCAGGTGCCCGTTCTCCCGCAGGGCGGTGAGCTGCCGCGTGGTGACCAGGGCCAGCAGGACGCAGGTGCCGGCCAGGACACCCCATCGGCGCCAGTCCAGACCGGGCCCGACGACCACCACCAGGAGCCCGAACGCGGCGGCCGACGCGCCGTAGGGCAGGACGCTGAACGGCCGGCGGGCGGGGCCCGACGGTCGCGTGGTGCCGTTGCGGCTGGCGTGGTACTGCAGCAGTGCCCCGCCGAGCGAGCACAGCTGGGCGAGCAGCAGCAGCGTCGTCGCCCCCAGCGGCACCTCCTCCGCCCGGTCCGGGACGGCCGTGGCGACCCCGGTCAGCGTGATGCAGGCGGCGTAGCACGCCAGGGTCCGCCGGGTGAGCAGCCGCGTGCCGAAGAACGCGACCCGCAGGACGCCGAACCCCGCGACGAGCACCGTCACCGGCAGCGCCAGGCTCTCCGACAGCGCCAGCCAGCTCTGCCCCGGCGACCAGCTCCGGCTGACCGTGAAGTACCAGACGAACGCGGCGACCCCGACCAGCACGATGCCGGCGTCCAGCCCGAGACGCAGCCGCTCCGACCTGCTGTGGGCCGCCGTCGGGTACCGGAAGACGGCGTACATGATGAACAGGCCGGCGACGGGGTAGACGAGCTCCGCGCCGAACATCGGCACCGCCCGGCCGCTCGCCGCCGTCACCAGTAGCGCGCCGAGGTCGACCGCCATGCCGGTCGTGTAGACCAGCATCGCGTAGACCATGCTGGCCCAGAACCGCGCGGTCGCCCGCGGCAGTCCCGGCACCCGGGCCGTGCGATGGAACATGTAGGTCAGCGCGCCGATCAGCACCAGGTCGGCCACGACGATCACCACCCGGGCCGCCGGTGAGGGCAGCACCAGCCCGGCGAGCACCGCCAGCACCGCGGCGAGCGCGCCGGCCGGCAGCAGCGCGTCGACACCCCGGGGCCGCCGCATGTCGTTGCCTCCTGGTGCCGTCGATCGCCGCCAGCACGTCAGATCGGCACCGCCGCCGCGAACCTGAACGATCGTGGCAGCTGCTCCTCAGCGGCACGAACCGCCTGGCGACCGACATCACCCTCCCCGACTATCCATGACGTCGCTCTTGCATCCGGTACCCAGGTACAGGCTTACGGTCGTGGAAGTACGGCGCCGGTGTGGCGCTGAACAACCCGGTCAAGGAGCCCTGTCATGGCGTTCGTGGTTCCCGATGCGTGCACGCTGCCCACGGCTGAGCGGCCGCTGCGGCTCGGCGAGTTCGACGACCTGTT
Source organism: Dactylosporangium sp. NPDC049525 (assembly GCF_040676755.1). NCBI lineage: Bacteria > Bacillati > Actinomycetota > Actinomycetes > Micromonosporales > Micromonosporaceae > Dactylosporangium > Dactylosporangium sp. NPDC049525. The sequence continues at coordinate 20,819 of NZ_JBFAPO010000004.1, forward strand.
CGCCGCCGCCGTGCGCCAGGTCGAGCTGATCTCGCCGACGCACGCGAGGATGCGGCTGAGCGGTGCGGCCGGACTGGAGGCGACGGTCCGCGACCTGACCGCCCGGGAGGCCGCGTGCTGCTCGTTCTTCACCTTCACCGTCACCCCGCAGCCCCCGCAGCCCCCGCAGCACCCGGAGCCCCCGCAGCCCCGGGAGCCGGCCGAGGACGGTGCGGTGGTGACGCTCGACATTGCGGTGCCGGACCGGTACGCCGACGTGCTCGCCTCGCTCGCCGAGCGGGCCGGCGCCGCGGCTGCGGGAAGGGCGTCGCATGCGCCGGCCCGTTGAGACGCCGGCCGTGCGCCGGGTCGCGCCGCCCGTGGACAACACGCCGCCGACGCAGAGCAAGGTCACCGGCGGGCTGGCCGCGCTCGCCTGCGCCGCCTGCTGCGCCCTGCCACTGCTGATCGCCGCCGGGGTGCTCACCGGCGCGGGCGCGGCGATCCTGGAGAAGACCCTCCTGGCCGTCTCCGCCGGGCTCGCCGTCCTCGCGCTCGGCATGTGGTGGCTGCACCGCCGGCGCACCGCCCGGCTCGCCGCCGTGGCAGGTGCCGGTTGCGGCTGTGGCGGCGGAGGCTGCGGTTGCTGAACGCCGTCCGTGGTGCGGCCCCCGCCGGGACCGCACCACGCCGGTGTGCTGCCATACGCCCATGACGATCATCCGGTCCATCCTGCTGTTCGTGCTCGCCGCGATCGCCGAGATCGGCGGCGCCTGGCTCGTCTGGCAGGGCGTCCGCGAGCACAGGGGCCTGCTGTGGATCGGCGCCGGCGTCGCCGCCCTCGGCGCCTACGGCTTCGTCGCCACCCTGCAACCCGACGCCAACTTCGGCCGCATCCTCGCCGCGTACGGCGGGGTCTTCGTCGCCGGCTCCCTCGGCTGGGCGATGGCGTTCGACAGGTTCCGTCCCGACCGCTACGACCTCATCGGCGCCGCCATCTGCCTGCTCGGCGTCGCCGTCATCATGTACGCACCCCGTCCATGAACGGCGCGTGGTGCGCGACACCGACTACTCGGGCGCCGCGGGGTGCGATGCGCGCCGCAGCGCCTGGTCGAGCTGCGGCCGGGTCGGGAGATCCAACCGGCACGCCGCGACGCCCGACGGCGGAACGTCGCCGGTCACCACGTCCCGGCCGGCGACCACGATCGTCGGCGACAGGAAGTCGCCGACCCGCTCCACCACCGGCACGTCGAGCCGCAACGCGTCCAGGTATTCGGTGAGGAGCCGGCGGGCCGCGTCGGCGTGCGGGCAGTGCGGCACGAGCCACAACTCGACCGCGAACGGTGCGCCCATCGCCACCTCCGGTCCGCGGACCCCACACGGTACCAATCAGCACCGCCGCGACGAGGCGGGCGCGGTCATGCGTCGCGGGTCTTGAACAGCAGGCCGCCGAGGAGCAGCGCGGCGGCCGCGTACGTGGCGAGCACCGCGATGCCCGTCCAAGGGTCCAGGGGCGCCGGGCCGCTGCCGGCGACGGTCGCCTGCACGGCCAGGCCGGCCGTCATCGGCGAGAGGTTCTGGACGCGGTGCAGGGTCGCGGCCGGCATCGGGACCAGGAGCGTCACCAGGTACGGGCCGTACAGCAGGGTGAACATGGCGCCGATCGACGCGCCGGCGTGCCGGATCGCGGCGGACACGCCCAGGGTCAGCAGCGCCACCAGGATCAGGTAGACGACCGTGCCGGCGGCCGCGCGGTGCAGTGCGCCGGCGGCAAGGTCGGGGCGCGGGTAGCCGAGGCCGGCGGTGAGGCCCCGGCCGGACAGCAACGGCGGGCCGGCGAGCAGCGCGGCGGCGACGCCCAGCGCCCCGGCGGCCAGGACCGTCGCGCCGACGACAACGGCCTTCGCGGTGAAGACGGTGGCGCGGCGGGGGTTCATCGCCAGGGTCGTGCGGATCAGCCGCGGGTGGAACTCGCCGCAGATCAGCGCGGCGGCGAGGGCGACGGCGGCGATCTGCGCGAAGTGCGTGCCCGACAGGAGCAGGACGGTCGTGTCGTGGGTGGGGCAGCCGTCGCGGTCGCCGTCGCAGCCGGGCACGTCGGTGATCATGATGACGGCAGCGGCGCCGGCGACCAGGAGCCCGGCGATCGCGGCCATCGACCAGACGTTGGACGGCAGGGTGCGCAGCTTGGTCCACTCGGCGCGGATCGCGTGGGTCATGCGTCCCGCTTGCGCAGGAGCCAGAACGCGGCGGCGAGCGCGGCGGCCGTGTAGCCGCAGAGCACCGCGAAGCCGGTCCACGGGCCGGTGACCGTGTCGTTGGACCCGGGCGGAAACATGACCGACTGCAGGATCGACGTGCCCGCGACCGGCGTGAACTGCCGCAGCCAGCCGTCGGCGGTCTCGGAGCTGCCGGCGACGATGACCGGGATGACCACCAGCAGGGTCAGCAGCGCGGTGACCGCCCCGGCCGTGCGCCGGATGACGGTGCCCACGGCCAGGCTGAACAGGGCGATGAGCGCCAGGTATCCGGCGGCGCCGGCGACGGCCCGGATGACCACCGGGTCGGTGAGGGCGGGCTCCGCGTACACCGGCGGGCCGAAGCCGCCCTGCTCCTGCAGGGGCTGCGTGACGACGAAGCAGACCACGCCGATCACCAGCCCGGTGAGGAACACGACGCCGCCGAGCACCACCGCCTTCGCGGCCAGCACCAGGCCGCGGCGCGGCTGCACGGCGAACGTGGTGCCGATGGTGCGGGTCCGGTACTCCGACGTGATCGCGAGAGCCCCGAGCGCGATGGCGCCGATGATGCCGAGCTGCACACCGAACAGGCTGGCCTTCACCCGGTCGAAGTCGGCCAGGTCGATGCCGCCCAGGCCGGCCCGCCCGATGTCGCCGCCGCCCTTGACGGTCACGGACGTGTCGCCGGTCCAGGTGCTGCCGCCGGGGAGGAGCTCCAGGTTGGGCAGGCCGCTGTCCAGCGGCGGCGGCGCCTCCTGCGGGTCCTTCGGCGTCACGTCGGTGTCCTGCCAGGCGCTGCGATCCGGGGTGGCGGTGCCGACCGAGATGTGGTCGAACGTCGCCTCGCCGATCGTCGGGTCGTACTTCCTGTACTCCCCGTGCGGCATCTCGATGAAGTGCACGTAGGGCGGCGAGCCGACGAACAGCCCGGCGCGCGCCTCGGCGGGCAGCTCGGCGACGGTCACCGTGCCGACGTCGTGCCACGCGGATCCGTCGGCCGACTCGGCGCCGGTGAACGCCTGCCCGCTGCGGGTCAGCCGGAGCCAGCGGTCGCCGCGGGCGTCCGGCCGGCGCAGTTCCGTCGTGGCGTTGCCCTGCAGCAGCACGCCGTGGTCGGGGGTGACCATGAGCGCGACGTAGGGCGCGCCGCTCACCGCGCTCGCCTTGACCATGATGCCGGCCTTCGCCCAGGCGCCGCTGTCGGCCTGCGCCGACACTCGGACGGTCACGGTCCCGTCCCCGGTCATCGGCTGGTGGACGAAGTGGAACTGGTCGACGGTGAGCACACCCTGGTTGACGGCGCTGTCGCTGAGCGTGGCCGACAGCAGGCCGAGGAACAGCGTCAGCGCCGCCATCGCCAGCAGCGCGAGGCCGCTGCTGCGCACCGACCGCAGTTTCGTCCACTCCGCCCGCAGCGCCCGCGCCACCATCGTCAGCGGCCCGGTCACGCCCATGCTCCCGGCTCGTCGGCCGGCGCGGCGAACGTCGTGTGTTCGCGGGTCATCTCCATGTACACGTCCTCGAGGGAGGCCCGGTGCTCCCCGACGCCGGAGAACGGCACGCCGCCGGCGGTGAGCGCGGCCACGACGCGTTCGGCGGCCATTCCGGTGACCGTCACCGTGTCCGTGCCGATGACGGCCACCGTGGCGCCGGCGTTGGACAGCACGTCGATCGCCCTGGTGCGGTCCTTGGTGCGCACCTCCACCCGCCCGTTGGACACCTTGTCCAGCAGCTCCCGCACGCTGGTGTCGGCGAGCAGCCGGCCGCGGCCGATCACGACCACGTGGTCGGCGGTGTCCTGCAGCTCGCCCATGAGATGGCTGGACATCAGCACCGTGCGGCCCTCGCCGGCGAGGGACCGCAGGAGGCCCCGGATCCACGCGATGCCCTCCGGGTCGAGGCCGTTGACCGGCTCGTCGAGGATCAGCACCGGAGGGTCGCCGAGCAGCGCGCCGGCGATGCCCAGGCGCTGCCGCATGCCGAGGGAGAACCCGCCGACCCGCTTGCGCGCGACCGAGCTCAGCCCGACCTGCTCCAGCACGGCGCCGACGCGGCTGCGGGGGATGCCGTTGTACCGCGCCATCCACAGCAGGTGATCCGCCGCACGCCGCCCCGGGTGCACTGCCTCGGCGTCCAGCAGCGCGCCGACCGTGCGGGCCGGCTCCCGGAACGTTCTGTAGCGCCGGTCGCCGATGAGCGCCTCGCCGCCGTCGGGCGTGTCGAGGGCGAGCATCACCCGCATGGTGGTCGACTTGCCCGCACCGTTGGGACCGACGAAGCCGGTCACCGTCCCCGGCTGCACCGTGAAGCTCAGCCTGTCGACCGCTACGGTCGAGCCGTAGCGTTTCGTCAGATCACGAACCTCGATGGCGAAGTTGGGCATGCACGTGACCCTATGGCGGCGGCACAGCTCGGCGCCGTCACGGGCGCGAGCTATCTTCCGCGGTCACCTCCCTCTCGTGGGGGACCCGGCGCCGGGGTGGCTCGTCCATACTGGCGGCGTGCGCCTGCCGAGGTTTCCGGACACCGCGGTGCCCCGCCTGCCGGTCGTGGCCGCCTCGGTGCTGGGGACGCTCGGTGCGGCCGAGGCAGTCCTGGCCGCCGACCAGCCGACCGGTGGGCTGCTGGCCGCCGCCGCGCTGGCGCTGTGCGCCACCCTGCCGGTCGCGGTCGCGCAGGTCCACCTCGTGCTCGCGGCGGCCGCCGGCACCGGCGCGACGCTGGTGACGGCGGCACTCGGGCACCGCCCGGCGGTCGCCGCGCTGCTCGCCCAGACGGTCATGCTCTACCTCGTCGGCGCGCGGGCCCCGGGCCGGGTCGCGCAACTGTTCGCGCTGCCGTATGTGGCGTATGCGATCGGGCCCGCCGGCACGGGCGTGGGCGGCCGGGTGTTCGGCACCGCCCTGCTGGTCGTGTCCGCGGGCGCGCTCGCGCTCGGCGCGACCGCCCGGGCCGGCACCGAGTCGGCGAGCCGCGCCGCCGCCGACGACGACCTGCACGGCATCACCCACGCCTATGCGATCGGCGAGGAACGTGCCCGCATCGCCCGCGAGCTGCACGACGTCGTCGCCCACCACATCTCGCTGCTGTCGGTGCAGGCGGACACCACCCGCCTGGCCACGCCCGGCCTGCCGGAGCTCGCGGCGACCCGGCTGCTGGCGATGGGCGACACGGCGCGCCTGGCGCTCGCCGAGATGCGGCGGGTCCTCGGCGTGTTGCGCGACGACGGGGAGGCCGCCGACTCGCTGCCGCAGCCGTGCCTCGCGGAGCTCGTCAACCTGGTCGACGAGGCCCGGCAGGCCGACGGTTCGCGGATCCATCTGATCGTCTGCGGGCGGTACCGGCGGCTCGACCCGGGCCTGGAAGTGACCGCCTACCGCATCGTGCAGGAGGCACTGACCAACGCCCGCAAGCACGCACCCGGCGCGGCCGTGGACGTCGAGGTCAGCTTCGGCGCCGACGCGCTCGAACTGGCGGTCTGGGACACCGGCCCGGCCGCGCGGCGCACCGGCGTGCCGCCGGCGGGTTCCGGGTTCGGGCTGGTCGGGATGCGGGAACGGGCGACGATGGCCGGTGGCACCCTGGAGACGACGCACGGCCCGATCGGCGGGTTCGTGGTGCGCGCGGTGCTGCCGCTGCCGGTGGGGCAGCGGTGAGCGGCGGCGGCGTGGCGGTGCGCATCGTCGTCGCCGATGACCAGGAGGCGGTGCGCGCGGGGTTCGCGACCCTGCTCGACACCCAGCCGGACTTCACCGTCGTCGGCACTGCCGAGGACGGTGCGGCCGCGGTACGGCGCTGCCGGGACCTACGCCCGGACCTGGTGCTCATGGACGTGCGGATGCCGGTCATGGGCGGCATCCAGGCGACCCGCGAGATCCTGCACGGCGACCAGCCGGGCCCGGTCCCGCGGATCGTCATGCTCACCACGTTCGACCTCGACGAATACGTCTACGACGCCCTCGACGCCGGCGCCAGCGGCTTCCTGCTCAAGGACATGGCCGCGGAGCGGCTGTTCGAGGCGGTGCGGGTGGTCGCGGCGGGCGAGGCGCTGCTGGCGCCGACCGTCACGCGGCGGCTCATCAGCGAGGTCAAGCGGCTGCGGCCCGGCACCGGCACCGGCACGGGCGCGCTCCCGGCGCTGTCACCCCGGGAGACCGAGATCCTGCGGCTCATCGCCGAGGGCCTGTCCAACGCCGAGATCGCCGAGCACCTCGTGGTGGGCACCGAGACCATCAAGACCCACGTCAGCCGGCTGCTCGCCAAGCTCGGCGTCCGCGACCGCGTCCAGGCGGTCATCGCCGCCTACGAGTACGGCGTGGTGGTCCCCCGCTCCGGCCGCTGAACGGGTCCCCGACCGGCCCCGGCGAACCTCGCACTACCCGGCCATTTGAATGGGCCAATACATCAGACATTTGTGCCGCCTGTTACCCCATTGTTTCGCATTCGTGCGCAACTGGTGCGGGATTATCGGCCGAACACCGTCAGGATGAATGCGAATCACCCGAAAGCGTGACGGTGCGGCGAATTCCAGCGATTTTGCACGGTATTGACGGCCGCGAGTTTCGAAACCATAATTCGAGGCTTCTAACCGCGTGATGGAGATGAATGGGGGAATTGATGCGGACGGTTCCGTTACGCGTGGACCGGCACCACCCGTTCTTCTTCGACCACCCGGTCGACCACCTGCCCGGCAATCTGCTGATCGCCGGTCTGCTCGGCCTCGCCGACGACGTCACCGGCGGCGCACTGCGGCGACCGGACCGGCGGCTGCGGCTCACCTTCGCATTCCCGGCGTTCGGCGAACTCGAAGGAGCCGTCGACCTGCACTGCGACGACGCCGGTGACACCCTCGATCTCACCGCCACCCAGTCCGTCGGCGACACCATCCGGGAGATCTGCCGCGGCACCGTCACCGTGCTGCCCGAGACGGCCCTTCCCGCGGCCGGCCCGGCCGCCGGAACCGGCCGCGGCGGGACCGCGACGCTCACCGCCCGCGCCGAGCCGAAGCTCGTGCACCGGGCCGACCTGAGCACCGTCATGCTGGGTGCGCCCATCGAGACGCCGTCCGGTGAGGTCACCTGCGCCGTGCTCCGCTGCCCGACCCTCGCCGCGTCCGGCGGCCCGCGGCACCCGATCGAGGTGATCGAGGCGGCCCGGCAGCTGGTGCTGATGCTCGGCCACATCGCCAACGGTCACCCGTACGACGTCCATGTCGTCTGGATCGACCTGGCCGCCGACATCCCGGCCGCTCCTCCCGCCGACCTGCCGCTGCGGGTGAGCTGGCGCCGGCCGGACGGGAAGCCCCGGGCGCGGACCGCGTTCGACATGGACCTGCACGCCGGGACGACCGACCTCGGCACCGTCCGGCTCGTCACCCACACGATGTCGCCAGCCGCCTACCGCAAGGTGAGGTCCGCGTGACGCACCGACCGGAATGGAAAGCATGAGAGCCGCACCCTGGATCATTTTCGTCACCGCGTTCGGGCTGCTCACCGGTGGCGTCTACGTGCACCGTGCCGATCCGGCCGTGCTGGTGGTGATCGGTCTGTATGTGTTGTGGTTGTTGGTGGAGGCGCCGGTGGCGTTGCGGGCTACGAGTGCGCCGCAGGATGCGTGGACGATCGTGCCGTACGGTGCGTCCCGCCTGGCGGTGATTGGCTGTTGCCTGTTGGTGCCGGGGGAGCGTCCGGCGTGGTTCTGGGCGGCGGTTGCGCTGTTCGTCGGTGGTGTGGTGCTGCGGGAGACCGCGATCCGCACGTTGGGCCGGTTCTACTCGCATCATGTGGTGCGTCGCAGTGACCAGGTCGCGGTCACACACGGGCCGTACCGTCTGGTCCGGCACCCGGCGTACGCCGGCATGATCCTGGCCCATCTGGGTCTCGTCGGGTGTTTCCCCGGTCCCGCCGCGGTCCTGGCGCTGTGCGCTCTCGTCGGGTCCATCGTGTGGCGGTTGCGGGTGGAGGAGCAGGTGCTGTGGGATATGCCGGGCTACCGCGACTATGCCGTGGGCCGCAAACGGCTCGTGCCGGGCGTGTGGTGATGCACGCTGAGGAGGTTCTGGCCACGACCCGGTCGGTGCGCCGTCGCCTGGACCTGACCCGTCCCGTTGACGTCGCCGACGTGCGTGCCTGCCTGGAGCTGGCTGTGCAGGCGCCGACCGGGGCGGGTCGTCAGCATTGGCGGTGGATCGTCGTCACCGACGGCGGGCTGCGGTCCGCGATCGGCAAGGTGTACCGGGCGGCGTTCGAGCAGCGGTATCCGCCGGATGTCACCGACCCGACGGTGCCTCCGCGGGACATGGTCAGCGCTCGGTATCTCGCGGAGCATCTCGGGCAGGTGCCGGTTCTGGTGGTGCCGTGCCTTTCGCTGCCGAACGGTCTCAGCACCGGTAATCAGGCCGGCACGTGGGGGTCGCTGCTGCCCGCCGCCTGGAGTTACATGCTCGCCGCCCGCACCCGCGGCCTGGCCACGGCGTGGACGAGTGTGCACCTGGATCGGGAGGCTGAGGTTGCCGCGCTGCTGCGGCTGCCGGGCCACGTCCGGCAGGGTGCATTGATCCCGACCGCGTATCCGATCGGCGGCGACTTCCGCCCGGCGCGGCGTGGTCCGTTGGATGACGTCATTCACATCGACGGCTGGAACGAGACATGACGATCACGACCGTCCTGGACGTCACCGACCCGGCCCTCGTGGGGCACAAGTTCGCCCGCCTGCACCAGATGCGAGCCGCCGGATTCCCAGTGCCGGACCTGATTACGGTCCCAGCGACAGCATTCGACGACGCCTTCGCAACCGTCGAGCTCGGCGACGGTCCCGATCGGTGGACCAGGGCGCAGGCCGCGCTGCGGGCCGCGCCGGTGCCGGACGGCATTCTTGCCGAGGTCCGGGCCCGGTTCGGCCCTGACGCGGTGTTCGCCGTCCGGGCCTGCGCTGTTGCGTCCACAGTGGACGGCGAGGACGGTGAGGACGGGACAGACCCGTTCGCGGGGATGAGCGACAGCTTCCTCTACGTGCCCGCGGATCGCGTCGCGGACCGGATCGCGGCCTGCTGGGCGTCGGCGTTCACCGCACGGGCCATCGCCTACCGGCAGCATCGCGGCCTGGACCCGGCCCGGACTCGGATCGCGGTCGGCGTGCAGCTCATGGTGCCCGGCACCCGCTCGTTCGTGGCGTTCACCCGCGACCCGCGCGACGGCACCCGCCGCACCGTCATCGCCGCCGCGCACGGCATCGGCGAGGGCGTGGTGCAGGAGAAGGCCGACATCGACCACTTCCACGTCACCGGCACGACCGTCACCGCTGACCTGGTCCGCAAGGAACGCATGGTCGGTCCGCCCCCGGCCGGCAGCGACGAGCTCGCGCTGCTGCCGGTGCCCGCAGGCTTGGCCGCCGCGCCGGTGCTGGATGACCGCACCGCCCGTGCCGTCGCCGCGCTCGCGGCGCGGGTGGAGGTGTTCTTCGGCGGCCCGCAGGACATTGAGGGCACGATCACCGCCGACGGCGTGCTGCACCTCGTGCAGGCGCGGCCGATGGTGCTGCCCGCGGGACCGCCGCTGTACTGGGCCAACCACAACATCACCGAGAGCTACCCAGGTGTGTCCGGCGCGCTCACCTTCTCCCAAGCGCAGGAGTTCTACCGGCGCGCGTTCGGCGACCTGTACCACCGCATGGGCGTGTCGGCTCGCACCGTGGACGCTAACCGACACCACCTGGAGCAGTTGGTGGCGCACCTCGACGGGCGCGTCTACTACCGCCTCGCCGCCTGGCACGCGTTGCATGGGCAGATGCCGGTGTTCGACCTGGTCCGTGACGTGTGGCAGGACGGCATGGGCATCACCGGCGAAGCCCGCCCACCCGTCACCCGCCCCCGTCGCCGCGCGTGGCAGGCGTTGCCCGGCACGGTCCTGCGTGCCACCCGCCACCCCCGCCGCGCCAGAGAGTTTCTGCGCTGGTGGGACGGCGTCGTGGCGGACGCCGGTGACCTGTCCGGGCGCACCCCACACCAACTCGTCGACGAATACCGCAGATTATGGGCGGCGATGAGCGTCCGCTGGGGCGTGACCCTTACCAACTCCATCTACGGGCTGCTCGCGGTCAAAGCCCTGATGCGGCTGCTGGACCGGTGGGCGGCCGGTGGCAAGGGGATGCTCACCGGCCTGCTGACCGGTGGGCCGGCGAACCGGTCGCTGCAAGCAGTCCGCGCTGCCGTCGCCCTGGCCGAACTGGTCGCCGCCGACCCGGACCTGCGTGCCGCCGTCGAGTCCGGCGAACGGCCCCGCGAGGTGTGGCACGACATCACGGCCGGGCGGCACGGCGCGGCCCTTGCCGAGGCAGCTGCCGACTACCTGCGTCGTTACGGTGACCGTGCCCTGCATGACCTCAAACTCGAACAAGCCACGCCACGGCAGCAGCCGTGGACCGTGCTGGAGTTGCTGCGCCCGTACATCAGCCAGGGCCGCACCGTCGAAGCCCTGCTGGAAACCGAGCACCGCGCCGCCCAGCAGGCCGCTGAGGAACTCACCACACGCTGCCCCGGCCGGTTGCGCCGCACCGTTGTGCGCGGCCTCGCTCGCTATGTGCGGTATATCGCGCGGGTCCGGGAGGACACCCGGTTCTGCCGCACCCAACTGTATGGGCTGTCCCGCGAGATTCTGTGGCGGCTCGGCAGCGACCTGCACACCACCGGCCACCTCGACGACCCACTCGACATCCGCGACCTCACCGTCGCCGAGGTCCTCGGCGCCTACGACGGCACCCTGCCCTGCGCCGCCCTCCGCGACCTCGCCGCCGCCCGCCGCCGCGAACGCCTCCTCACCGAAGCCCGCCCCAACCACGGCGGCCTCCTGCGCACCCCAGCCACCGGCCCGCTCACCGACACACTCCCGGACGCCGTCGAGGTGACCGCCGCCCCGGTCGCCGCCAGCGACGTGCTCACCGGCCTCGGCTCCGCACCCGGCGTCGTACGCGCCCCGGCCCGCCTCGTCCTCGACCCGTCCGTAGCACCGGAAACATGCCGCGATGCGATCCTCGTCGCCCGCGAAACCGACCCTGGCTGGCTGTTCCTCATGATGGCCGCGAAAGGCCTCGTCGTGGAACGCGGCACCCTGCTGTCCCACACCGCCATCACCGGCCGGCTCCTCGGCGTACCGACCGTCGTCGCCGTCCCGGGAGCCACCACCCGCATCCCCGACGGCGCGCTGATCGAACTCGACGGCACCGCCGGGACGGTCCGCATCCTCGCCGAGACGGACCCCGCATGACCCAGTTCCCGTTCGACAGCCGCCCCGGCGTCGCCCTCGACCCTTCCCACGCCGCGCTGTTCCGGTCGCAGGCCCTCATCCCCGTCCGCATCCGCGGCAATCACCCGGCGCTGCTCGTCACCGGCCACGCCGACGTGAAAACCGTCCTGTCCGACCCCAGATTCAGCCGACAGCAATGGCACGGCGGCACCATGTTCGCCCGCAGCCCCGACACCCTTGCCCTGGCCACCACCGACCCACCACTGCACACCCGACGCCGCCGCGCAGTGCAGGCCGCCTTCACCCACCGCGCCGCCGAAGCCGACCGGCCATGGATCGAACAGATCGCCGAGGACCTGCTCGACGCCGTCGCCGCGAAGCCCGGACCGGTCGACCTCGTCGCGACGTACCTGCGGCCGCTGCCGTACCTCGTCGTCGGCCGCATCATGGGCACGCCGGACGGCGACGTCGACCAACTGGCCGCCTGGACCGACGTGATGATGTCCGCCGGCCGCTGCGCACCCGACGAGGTCACCGCGGCGACCGCCGCCATGCACGGCTACTTCCGCGAACGGCTCGGCACCGGATTCCTGGCGACCCTCACCGCAACCCTCACCGAGCAGGAGATCGTCGTCATGGCCGCCGGTCTCGTCATGGCCGGCGGAGACGCCACCGCGAGCCATCTGAGCAGCTGCGCGTACCACTTCCTGCACGACGACGAACTGCGCCGCACCCTGATCGCCCGGCCCGACCTGATCCCCGCCGCCGTCGAAGAACTCCTGCGCTGGGTCTGGTTCGCCGGCACCGGCGGCCAACCACACATCCTGCTCGCCGACGCGGAACTCGCCGGCGTGCCGCTGCGGGCGGGGCAGGTCGTCATCCCGCTCACCGACGCCGCCAACCACGACCCAGCGGTCTATTCGGACCCGGACGAGTTCCGACTCGACCGGCCCACCAACCCACACCTCGGCTTCGGCCACGGCCGGCACATGTGCCCCGGCGCCCCGCACGCCCGGGTCGAGCTGCGTGCCGCGATCGGCGCCCTGCTACGCCGCTTCCCGGACCTGCGCGCCGCACCCGACACTCCCGCGTGGCGGGACGGCATGTTCCTGCGCGGCCTCTGGCGCCTCCCGGTACACCTGCGATGAGGACCTTCATCCGCGGCAGCTACCCACTCGTGCCGTCCGTGCTGTTCGCGGTCTGCTGGGCCTACGGCGTCACCGGCCTCTTCGCCCTCACCGGCCCGCCCAGCGGCCCGTGGCGGCCAGGCCTGGGGACCGCCCTCGCCGCGCTCACCATCGCCCTCGACATGCTGCTCATGCGCATCGTCGACGACATCCGCGACCTGCCCTACGATCGCGTGCACAACCCGGACCGGCCGCTTGCCGCCGGCGCCGTCACCAGGTCGTCGTTGTTGCGCTGGTACGCCGGGATCGCCGCGCTCCTGGTGCTGCTGAACGTGTTCGACGGCTGGGCGGCGCTGGTGATCGCGGTGCAGCTGGCCTACGCGTTGCTGTTGCTGCTCCCCGGCCCGGATCCCGGGCGCCTCGTGCTGACCCTGCTGCTGAGCAGCCCAGTGCAACTGCTGCTGCACCTGTACCTGTACGTCATCCACCTCCGCGCGACCGGCGGCGGCTTCGACCCGTCGTTCTGGGCCGCGCTCGCCGTGGTCAGCCTCGCGACGCTGCACCTGGAAGTGGCGAAGAAGATCACCCGCGCGCCGCGGCCCGGGGAACGCACCTACGTCACCACCTTCGGCCTGCCCGCCACCGTCGCCGTCGCCGTGCTGAGCGCGGTCGGGGCCACCGTGGTCCTCGGCCTGACGGCCCGCTGGTCGGTGCTGACGCTGGCGCCGCTGGCACTTCCGGCCCTGGCGTGGTGGCGCTTCCGCCGGGCGGAGCGCTGGGATGCGCGACTGGCCGGCTACTACGTCCTGGCCTCGTTCGCCTCCTGGGCGGTGGCCGCGCTGTGAAGCACCGACAACCGTGGGGGACAGCATGACGGACGTTGCCGAGATGGTCGGCGCGGTGGAGGACGACCTCACCGGGCTCGTGGCGAGGCTGCGGGCCAGCGGTGACGTCGCCGACGCGGCCATGGCCGAGTTCCTGGCCGGGTTCCTGGGCAACCTGGCCGCGCGTGGCTCGACCGGTGCGGTGAACGTGATGATCCGGCTGCCGCTGCTCGTGCACGCCGCTGAGACCGGCGACCCGACGGGCGGCCGGCCGGCGGCGGTCATCCACCTGCTGTGGTGGGCCGCCGCCCGCTACCTCGACGACCTGGCCGACGGGGGTCCGGAGATCCGGGCCGACCCGGCGCGGTGCAACGCGGACATCCTGGCGGCGCTGGGCGTCGGCAGCCACCTGCCGGTCCGGCTCGTCGGCGAGGCCGGCGTGCCGGACGCCACGAAGGTCGCGGCCCTGGCCGAGCTGTCCCGCGGATGGCTCGACGGCATCGGCGGCCAACTGCTCGACTACACGGCCCGGCCGGTCGACGCGACGGTCGCGTCGGTGCTGGCGAGCTACGAGGGCAAGACCGGTGCGCCGTACGCCATGGCCACCGCGATGGCGGCCTGCCTGGCCGGCGCCGACCCGGGCCGGGTCGAGCGGTGGCGCGACGTCGGCCGCCGGTTCGGGGTCCTGCGGCAGCTGACCAACGACCAGCGTGACCTGGTCACCGGCCGGGACGAGGACATCCGCAACGGCGCCGCCACGTTCCTGGTGATGCTGCTGCTGGACGGCGTACCGGCGGCGCAACGCCCGGCGCTGCTGGCGCTGTACGCCGCGGCGGCGACGTCGGCGGCGGCCCGGGCCGAGTTCAAGGAGCGGCTGACGGCCCCCGAGCAGCTGCGCCGCTACCACGGCCGGGTTGACGGGATGCTCGCCGAGGTGCACCAGGCGGTGCGCACGCTGGGGGGTGTGCCACCGTACGTCGCCGCGCTGCACGACCTCGTCGACGACGCGATGCTGGCGTTCCCACTGCCGGCAACCGTCTGAACGGGACCCTGGGCGCGCCTGGGCGCTAGCGGACCAGCGGTGCAAATCCGTCCAGGAGGCGCTGGAGGCCGAACTCGAACAGCGCGGTGTCCTCGTCGGTCCCCGCCCCGGCCTCCCGCTCGATGTCCATCGCGGTCCCGCGCACGAAGTCGGCGGCGGTCGCGGCCACCCGCGACGCGGGTTCCGCGCCCAGGCCCCAGTCCGCCATCGCCCGCGTCGCCCATTCGAGGTGCGCGGCCACGTGCGGGCTGAGCTCCGACGGCCGGAACGACACGGTCTTGGCGAGCCACGCCCGGTCGCGGTACATCTGCCACTGCATGCGGCACAACAGCTCGAGCTGCGCCCGCCACCCGACGGCCGGCGAGCGCGGCGGCGGGTGCTCGGCAAAGATCGCGTCGACCATCATGCTCTCCAGGCCGGCCCGGGTGCCCACGTAGCGGTACGGCGTCATCGTGGCCACGCCGAGCCGCTCCCCGATGCGCCGCATGGACAGGGCGGCAAGCCCGTCGGCGTCGGCCAGCTCGATCGCGGTGCGCACGACCCGCGCGCCGAAGTCCGACGTCACCGGCGGCGCCGGCCGCCACGCCAGGGCGAGCTCGAAGGCGTCCTCGGTCACCACCATCCCGTGGATGCCGGTGATCTTCTCGGCGAGGCCCTCGTCCCGCATCAGCCTCAGCGCCTTGAACGCGACGTGCATCGAGACGTCCCAGTCGCGCATGATGTCCCGGAACGACAGCTCGTCGTCCACCTGCAGCTCGCCGGTGACGATGCGCTGGCGCAATTCCGCGGCAACCTCCGTCGCCAACCGCGCCACTGCCGCCTCCCGTCCGTGCCCGTGTGACCCAACTCTAGCCGCGGACCGGGACCGGCCGGTACACGGGCACACCCGCCTCCCCACCGTCCCCGGTGCGCGGCGCCGAACGGGGTCCCGGAGCGCGAGGGTCCGGGCAGCTCGCGGGTGACGCCGGGCATGCCGGGTGACGTCAACGTGAACCGCGTCCGGTCCCCGAACGGCCAGTTCTGTCCCGTGGCGCTCGGCGCGGAGATGTTCGCCGAGCGCTGGACGCCGCTGATCCTGCGGGAGCTGCTCGCCGGCAGCCACCGGTTCAACGACCTGCACCGCGGCGTGCCGCGGATCTCCCGGGCCCTGCTCACGTCCCGGCTCGCCGGCCTGGAGCGCACGGGGCTGCTGGAGCGCCGCCCGGGCCCCGAGTATCACCTCACCGAGGCCGGTCTGGCGCTGCGCCCGGTGATTGACGCGCTCGGCCGGTGGGGTTACCAGTTCGCCGCGACCGAGCTGCACGCCGAGCATCTCGACGCCGGGTTGCTCATGTGGTTCCTGCGCCGCCGCCTGCGCATGGCGAGCCTGCCGGGCGGGCGGACCGTCATGCACTTCCGGTTCCGCCCGCGCAGCCGGCCGCCCGCGTTCTGGCTCGTCGTGCAGCCGCCCGACACCGATCTGTGCACGAGCGACCCGGGGCACGACGTGGACCTGTACATCGAGGCGGACCTGCGCGATGGCGGAGGTCTTCCTCGGCCGGCTCGACCTGCGCGCCGCCTTGCGCGACGGCCGGATCGACGTCAACGGGCCGGCGCCGCTGCGCAACGCGTTTCCGTCGTGGATCGGCATCAGCCCGTTCGCGCCGACCTGACCTGGCCGCGGATCCCTTGCGGGCAAGGGATCCGCGGCGCGCGTCAGCTGAGGAAGCCGCCGTAGGGACCGGCGAGGATGGCGTTCTTCTGGGCCTGGCTGAAATGCGTGTTGGGGTAGCTGTAGAACGACGCGGACATGGGCGTGCCGTCGGTGGACGTCGAGTCCGGCAGGCCGAAGCCGTGGCCGAGCTCGTGGACCATGCCGCCGTACCAGCGGTTCATCGGGCCGTTGACCCCGGCGCCGCCGTCGGCGTCGTGGCCGGACAGCAGGACCCAGCCGGGGCCGGCGCCGCCGCCGGACTTGCCGACGTCCTCGGCGCTGATCTCGCCGACGATCAGCCAGCGGCTGTCGGGGTTGGCGAGGCCGAACCGGCGCCGCAGCTCCGCCTGCATGTTGGCGACCACGCACCAGTACCGGTCGCCGGTGGGGTCGCAGTTGGTGTTGATGTACCAGGTGGTGTCGTGCTCGCCGTTGACCGTCTCGACCACGGTGCTGTTGAGCGCGAACGTCTTGCCGAGCTCCTGGCGGTAGTAGCGCTGCGCCTCGCGCATCACACCGGCGATGCCGTCCGGGTACCGCTGATCGAACGCGACATTGGTCGGCTTGAGCCAGAACACCCGCACCGTCCTCGTGCCCGGCGTGCCCGGGTTGCCGGGCGTGGGGGAGGTGCTCGGCGACGGCGGCACCGACCGGGTGGGTGAGGCGCTCGCGGTCGGGCCGGCGGTGCCGGTGCACACCACGTTGTTGAGCCGGAACGTGGCGGGCACCGGGTTCGCGCCGGCCCACGCGCCGTTGAAACCGAACGACGTGCTCGCGCCCGTGCCCAGCGCACCGTTGTACCCGGCGTTCACGGCCGAGACGCTGGTGCCGCTCTGCGTCACGGTCGCGTTCCAGGCCTGCGTGACGCTCTGGCCGGGGGCGAAGCTCCACGTCAGCGTCCAGCCGTTGACCGGGTCGCCGAGGTTGGTGACCGCCACGTTGGCGCCGAACCCGCCCTGCCACTGCGAGCTGATCGTGTAGGACACCCGGCAGCCGGCGACGGCGGCGCCGGCCGAGGTGGTGGCAACCGCCGCGCCGCCCGCGACGAGGCCGATCGTGGCGGTGACGAGCAGGAGGCCGCGGTTCCGCATCGCGTCCCCTTTCATCAATGGGTTCCGATATGACCTCCGCTACGGTGCGCGCCGAAAACCTTTTCGGCAAGGTGGGGGCCGGAATCCGCAGGAAACGCGGCGAAACTTTCACCGCGCCGGTGGCGGGGTCGCGCCGGGTCCGGCAGGTGCCAGGG